>JBGVGP010000264.1:0-1574 GCA_045121735.1 Acutalibacteraceae bacterium | reverse complement strand
CTGATGCCCCATGAGGTGTGAAAGACGAGTTAAATATGAGGGCAAGAACATAAAGGGTCCCGAGCTTGAAACTCTCGGTCTTTTAGGCCCCAACCTTATGAATGACGATATTGAAAAAATCATCAAGTGGAACTACGAGCTTGACGAATTGGGTATTGATACAATTTCAGCAGCGGGCTGTATAGCATTTGCTATGGAGCTTAACGAAAAGGGTATGTGGGACTGCGGTCTTGAATTCGGCAAGACAGACAACCTCAGCGAGGTTTTCCACGATATCGCTTACAGAAGAGGTATCGGTGACATCCTTGCAGAGGGTACAAAGAGAATGAGTGAGCGCTTCGGCGGTAAGGAATTTGCTATCCACGCCAAGGGTCTTGAGCTTGCCGCTTATGAGCCCAGAGGTGCTGTAGGTCACGGCCTCGGCTATGCTACTTCAAACCGTGGCGGCTGTCACCTTAACGCAGGCTATATGGTTGTTCTTGAGGGTCTCGGTCTTAATATGGACTCCTACACTCCCAAGGGTAAGGCAGGTCTTGCAATTACCTTCCAGAACGTTATGGAGGGTGCTTCAGCAGCAGGCTTCTGCGTATTCACATCCTACGCAATTCTTCCCTGGTTTATTGTAAATAAGCCTGCAAGTCTTATGACAAGAGCAGTGCAGACTGTTTTCAAATACTCAGCACCCGTTCTGTATCCCGTATTACAGTTCCCGCAGGTGCTCGCAGTGAATATTCCCCTTGTTCAGTATCCCCGTGTGCTTAACGCTTCCACAGGCTTACACTACACAGCAGGCTCCTTCATCAAGGCAGGCTCCTACGGCTACAACGTTGAAAGACTTGCAAATATTATCCTCGGTCTTCCCGTAGGAAAGGATACCGATACACTTCCCAAGCGTCTTACCGATGAAGAGCAGGTGCCCGGTGACAAGAGAACAAAGGTGCCTCTTGAAAAAATGAAGAAGAGCTATTACATTATGCGAGGCTGGAAGGACGGTGCCCCCACACTCCGTACACTTAAAAGACTCGGCATAAAGATACCTGAATGTGCAAAGGAGGTATATCCTTATGGTAAAGGTTAAAACTTTTGGTGTTATCCGTACAACAACAGGCTTCGGCACACTTGAGCTTGAAGCAAAAAACCTTAAAGAGGTTTTCTCTGAAATTTCCCGCAAAATGGAAGAGGGCTATTACGAGGATATCAAAAAGCAGGAGGAGCGCAAAAACGATCCTAAGCTCAAATACTGGCCTGAAAGAAATGCTGCACTTCAGCCTCATAAGGAGCTCAAGTTCGGTGACGCAGTGGTTTACGTCAACGGTGAACGTTGCATGAGAAAGGGCAAAAAGCTCAATGACGGCGACGAAATCTGGCTTCTCTCTCCCGCAGCAGGCGGTTAATGACTTATTTAACAAATAATTTATCACCCTTTCGGTTAATGAACAGGTCCGTTAAAAACGGACAATGAAAAAAACACCCTCCTATGGTAGAATTAAAGAAACTACCATAGGAGGAATTTTTATGTCCAGAAGTTATAGGCACATACAGCAATATGAAAAAGAAATATTAGAATTAAAATC
>JBGVGP010000263.1:0-10134 GCA_045121735.1 Acutalibacteraceae bacterium | reverse complement strand
TGTAGGGAACTTTTCTGACATTAGCCTTAAAGCAGAAAGCCACGAGGAACGCAAAGCATTTTTTGCTTCCTTCGGCTGGGAGATTTCCGACGAGCCTGTAGAGGTAAAGGAAACCGTAATTCCCGCCGAATTTGATGAAAGCTATTCCGAGTATAACAATCTTCAGAAAACACAGAATTTTAACCTTGAAAAATATAAAAACACACGTGTAAAATCCTGGAGCTATGAAATTCTCAACTATCCCGGATACGAAACCACCGACGGTGTAATAAGAGGTAATCTTCTGGTTTGTGACGGTGTTGTAATCGGTGGAGATATATGCTCGATTGAGCTTGGCGGCTTCATGCATGGCTTCTGTAAGTCTGAGGAGCTTACAGAAGAAAGCTCTTCCCTTCCTCAATAA
The DNA here is from genome assembly GCA_045121735.1 of Acutalibacteraceae bacterium. GTDB lineage: Bacteria > Bacillota > Clostridia > Oscillospirales > Acutalibacteraceae > UBA6857. Next base: position 9,731 of record JBGVGP010000263.1, on the reverse strand, counting down.
GAAGAATATCAACAGTAGCCTTCATATATAAGCCCTCGGGGCGGTATTCTTCCTCGTGAACAACCCCCTCCTTGCGCACTCTTGCCGCAAAAGCACCTGCAGAAAAAGGCACCATGAATTCAACCTGCTTTCTTGTTGGCGGTAATTCCTTGAGTATTGCATCAAGAAGCTCGTCAAAGCCTCTTTTATTAAGTGCTGAAATCATAACAGTTTTGCCGAAGGTTGGCATTGAATAAATATCACCTACAAGGTCGCATTTGTTCATAACTGATATAACCGGCTTGTTTTCACAGCCGAGCTCCTTAAGAAGATTTTTTGTAACCTCAAGGTGCTCTGAAGCAAATTCATCGGAGGCGTCACAGACATTAAGTATAACTGTAGCAGCTGCGGCTTCTTCAAGTGTTGACTTAAAGGCTTCAACAAGCTTATGAGGCAATCTTCTGATGAGACCAACGGTATCAACAAGCATTACCTGTCTTCCGTCAGGAAGAACAATGGCTCTTGATGTAGGGTCAAGTGTAGCAAAAAGCTTATTCTGTGCAAGAACTCCTGCATCTGTAAGTGCATTCATAAGAGTAGATTTACCCGCATTGGTATAGCCGACAATAGCAACAGTTTGTACACCGTCCTTTTCACGGCGCTTACGCATCTGTCCTCTGCGCTTTTCAAGAGCGTCAAGCTCTTCTTCAAGCTTCTGGATTCGTCTTCTTATGTGACGCTTATCACTTTCAAGCTTGGTTTCACCGGGACCTCTCGTACCGATACCGCCACCGAGACGGGAAAGAGAGGTACCCTGACCTGCAAGACGCGGAAGCTGATAACGAAGCTGTGCAAGCTCAACCTGAAGCTTACCTTCCGCAGTTCTGGCACGCATAGCAAATATATCGAGTATGAGCATAGTACGGTCAATAACTCTTACATTTGTAAGCTTTTCAAGGTTACGCTGCTGTGACGGCGAAAGCTCACTGTCAACAATAATAATATCAACCTCTTCTGTCTGACAGAAGGCTATAATCTCAGCAAGCTTACCTACACCGACAAAAGTTGCTTTTTCAGGAGCTTCACGCTTCTGAATAACCTTGCCGACTACTATTGCGCCGGCAGTATCTGCAAGCTCCGCAAGCTCATCAATAGACACCTCGGCATCAAAATCACCGGTATCAACACTTACAAGAAGAGCATTTTCCTGCTTTTGTGAATTTTCATAAAGTGTCATAAAGGCACATTCCTTTTCAAAATGAATTTATTAAAGCACAATAAGCTTCTTTTCGCTTTTTGTGAAGTTTTCGAACCCTGTCTTTGTTACTGCGCCCATATCCTCAATTCTAACACCGAATTCACCGGGAAGATATATGCCGGGCTCAACAGTAACAATATTCCCCTCTTCAAGGACATATTTACTGCTGGGGTTGAGTGACGGAGCCTCGTGAATTTCAACACCCACACCGTGACCGAGGCCGTGACCGAAAAATTCACCATAACCCTTATTTTTAATTATATCACGGGAAATCTTATCTATTTCGTTACAGATTTCACCTGCTTTTATTGCTTCTATTGCCTTCATCTGAGCTTCAAGCACAGTTTCATAAACCTCTATCTGCTTTGAGGAAACCTCACCTATTGCAAAGGTTCTTGTCATATCACTGTGATAAAAATCAACAACTGCACCAAAGTCAAGAGTGATGAAATCACCCTTTTCGATCTTTTTATCGGAAGGCACACCGTGAGGCTTTGAGCTGTTCTTTCCGCTGACAGCAATTGTGTCAAATGAAAGCGCATCGGCACCGTTTCTGAGCATAAAATAATCGAGCTCAAGTGCAACTTCCTTTTCCGTCTTTTCCGTGGAAATGAAGGTAAGTATATAATCAAAGGCTTTTTCGGCAATGCGTTGAGCAGTTATGATTTTATTTTTTTCGTATTCACTCTTCTTGATACGAATATCATTGATAGCCTTATCGAGCTCACCGTCACAGACCACCTGCTGATTTATATCAGCTTTAAAATCATTACATCTTTTTACAGTGATTCTTTCGCTTTCGATGTGAATATTCTTCACGTCGATTTTATCAAAAAGTGAATACAGATCATCCTTCATTGATTTTAAAAGCAGAACCTCATCAACTGTTTTTATGCAGTCGGAAGCTGCTTCAACATATCTTGAATCGGTAAGAAAGAAGGATTTTTCATTTGTTACTACAAGGTAACCGTTAGAAGAATGAAAGCCTGTAAAATAAGCTATATTTTCCTCGCTCATTATAAGAGCAGCCTCACCCTTCTTGATAAATGCTTTTAACTGTTCAACCATAACACCATATCCTTTATTATCGGTAATAAGATAAAAAACACCCATGGAAGTCCGTGGGTGTTTTTTGTAATTACTTGAATTTACGCTTACGAGCAGCCTCAGACTTCTTCTTTCTTGCTACTGAAGGCTTTTCATAGTGTTCTCTTTTACGAACTTCCTGAATGATGCCATCGCGTGAAGTCTGTCTCTTAAAACGTCTGAGAGCGCTGTCGAGTGACTCGTTCTCTTTAACTTTTACCTGACTCATTTATATTTCCCTCCCTTACCTGTTAGCAGGGGTATATTTCCAAACGGATACGAAAGGTATTATACAGTATTTAAAGTAAATTGTCAATAGCTAAAATAAGTATTTTTCTTATTTTACGACAATATTTACAAGTCTGCCCTTAACATAAAGCTCTTTAACAATAGTTTTGCCTGCAATTTCTGCTGCAATCTTCTCGTCCGCCTTTGCCATAGCAATAGCATCAGCCTGTTCAACGTCAGCAGGAACATTAAGCTTTGCTCTTACCTTACCGTTAATCTGAACAACGATTTCGATTTCATCGTCAACACACTTTGCTTCATCGAATGAGGGCCATTCAGTAACAGCAAGTAAGCCGCTGCCTGCAAATACAAGCCCATTGATTTCTTCGGTTACGTGAGGAGCGAAGGGGTTAACAAGAAGAAGGAGTGCTTTAAGCTCTGCCTTGTTGATTGAGCCCTTTGCATAAATTGCATTGAGAAGCGTCATAAGTGCTGCAATAGCAGTGTTGTACTTAAGTGCTTCGATATCCTCTGTTACCTTTTTGATGGTCTTATGGAATGATGATGAGAGCTCCTTACTGAAATCGTCACCGTCAGTTACGATTTCCTGAAGATTCCAGATTCTGTCAACGAATCTCTTACAGCCCTTTACGGAATTTTCCGACCAAGGAGCAGCCTGCTCGTAATCACCCATAAAGAGAACGTAAGTACGAAGAACGTCGGCTCCGTATGCATCAACAACCTCGTTAGGATCGATAACATTACCGCGTGACTTACTCATCTTTACGCCGTCAGGACCGAGAATAAGACCCTGAGCAGTTCTCTTTGCATAAGGCTCTTCACAGGGAACAGCGCCGATGTCATAAAGGAACTTATGCCAGAAGCGTGAGTAGATAAGATGACGGGTAACGTGCTCCATACCGCCGTTATACCAGTCAACGGGCATCCAGTAGTTGAGCTTTTCCATATTTGCAAGCTCATTATCGTTATGAGGATCAATATAACGAAGGAAATACCATGATGAACCTGCCCACTGAGGCATTGTGTCGGTTTCTCTCTTTGCCTTACCGCCGCACTTGGGACATGTGCAATTTACGAAATCATCAATCTTTGCAAGTGGGCTTTCGCCGTCCTGACCGGGCTCAAAGTTTTCAACCTCGGGAAGCTTAAGGGGAAGCTCTTCATAAGGAACAGCAACCATACCGCACTTATCACAGTGAACGATAGGAATGGGTTCACCCCAATAACGCTGACGGTTGAATGCCCAGTCCTTCATCTTGTACTGAACACCTCTTTCACCGATACCCTTCTTTTCAAGCTCTTCAAGAACTCTTGCAATTGAGGACTTCTTGTCGGTATAGCCGTTGAGGTAATCGGAGTTAACCATTTCACCGTCGCCTGTATAAGCTTCAACTGAAATGTCGCCGCCCTTGATAACTTCAATGATATCAATACCGAATTCCTTTGCAAAATCGTAGTCACGCTGGTCGTGTGCAGGAACAGCCATAATTGCACCTGTACCGTAGCCCATCATAACATAGTCAGAAATGAAGATAGGAATTTCCTTACCGTTAACGGGGTTTACAGCAACAAAGCCGTCAAGCTTAACGCCGGTCTTATCCTTTACAAGCTGTGTACGCTCGAACTCTGTCTTCTTTGCGCATTCAGCTCTGTAGTTTTCAACTGCATCAAAGTTAGCAATCATATCCTTATACTTATCAAGCATAGGATGCTCGGGTGCCATAACCATAAAAGTAACACCGAAAAGAGTATCGGGACGTGTTGTATAAATACGAAGTGTTTCGTCTGTATTCTTAACATCGAAGTTAACGAATGCACCTGTTGATTTACCGATCCAGTTTTCCTGCTGAAGCTTTACATTGGGAAGATAATCAACCTCTTTAAGTCCGTCAAGAAGCTTATCTGCATATTCGGTAATACGAAGGTACCAAACGTCCTTTGACTTCTGCACGATATCACTGTGGCAAATGTCACACTTACCGCCCTGTGAGTCCTCGTTTGAAAGAACAACCTTACATGATGGGCAATAGTTAACAAGGGTCTTATCTCTGAATGCAAGACCTTTTTCAAACATTTTAAGGAAAATCCACTGTGTCCACTTATAGTAGCCTTCCTCTGTAGTATCAACAACTCTGTTCCAGTCAAAGGAGAAGCCTACACGCTTAAGCTGTGAGGTGAACTTTGCAATATTGTCGTCAGTTACCTTTCTGGGGTGAATACCTGTTTTGATAGCATAGTTTTCTGTGGGAAGACCGTATGCGTCAAAACCGATGGGAAAAAGAACATTATAGCCTTCCATTCTTCTTTTACGGGAAACAACCTCAAGACCGGAATAAGCCTTGATATGACCAACGTGCATGCCTGCACCGCTGGGATAAGGGAATTCTACAAGAGCGTAGAACTTCTTCTTATCGCAATTGTCCTGTGCGTGGAAGACACCTGCTTTTTCCCAGTTATCCTGCCACTTTTTTTCTGTGTTTTTAAAATCGTAGTACAAATTTATCACTCCGTTAAATTAGTTTCTGTTTATTTATTAGATGAAAACTATTTTTTTATCAGTCTTCAGTAACTACATCAGAGATGTCAATTTCTCTTGCATCCTGCCAGAGTCTTTCAAGATTATAATAATCTCTTGTTTCTTCTGTAAACACGTGAACAAGCACGCTGTTATAGTCAATAAGCATCCAGCCTGTAGCCTTACCTTCCATATGATAAGGTACAACCCCCTGCTCCTTAAGCTCATACTCAACCTCATCAGCAAGTGACTTTACGTGAGTATTTGATGTACCGGAGCAGATTACAAAATAATCGGCAATAATTGAATGCTCTGTAATTTCAATAGCTTTAATATCACGTGCTTTTTTCTTGTCAAGCACCTTAACAATTTCTTTTAAAACTTCCATATCTGTCATTGTCTTTTCTCCTTTTCCATCTTATTTATAATAAGCTCGTTATAGTATTCAACACTGTCGGGATGAATTAATCTTTCATCCTTTGAAAGCGATGTAAAGGAATACTTAAGAGCGTATAAAGCTGCTTCATCCAAATCCTTTGTTAAAGCAAGCTGACGCATAACGTCAACATCGGGATAATTTCTTTCAGCCGAAATATAATCTGCAATATAAATGATTTTATCAAGCAGACTCATTCCTGCCTTACCTGTTGTGTGGTATCTGACGGATGAAAGAATTTCATCATCCGTAATTCCCATTTTCGTACGAAGATAAGCCTCCCCTGCCATAGCGTGCCACAGCTTGGGGTTGTTTTTTTCCGTACGGCTTAAGATTATACCACCTTTTTCCATGATTTGCAACTGTTCTTCTTTAGTCGCATTTTTCATTATATCATGGACAAGTCCTGCAAAATAGCCTTTTTCTTCATCGGCACCATACATCAAAGCAAGCACAGCCGCACTTTCAGCAACATTAAGTGAATGAAGAAAACGGTAATCGTCAAGCTTATCCCTTAGTATTTTCTTATAATCCATAAACGGACTGTCATAAAGAAGGTTAAGACGTGCATAATTATAGACCTCAACGCTTGTCATCATCGTTGCATCAATACCAAGTGAAAGGTGATTTCTTACATCAGTGGAGCTGCATACTAAGGGCTCAACGTCAGCAATTATAATTTCACTTTTTTCACTGTCAAGCTTAAGTACATTTTTTGCATATGCACAAAGATCTGACGTTTTAACTTCATCATCCCTTACGGAAACACAAAGCCTTACATTGGATAAAATATCCTCATAACGGTACCATTTGTCAAAGCTCATAAGCATATCGGCACCGATTATAAGAAACAGCTCGTCATCGGGATATAACTTTTTAAGCTGTTCAACAGTATCTACAGTATAGCTTTTTCCCTGACGCCTTATTTCAATATCGCTTATCTCATAAAAATCGTCGGTAAAAAGAAGCTCACACATTTTCATGCGGTGAACACCGTCTGCAAGCTCCCTGCTTACCTTATGAGGAGGAGTACAGGCAGGAATAATGATAATTTTATCAAGCTCTGCCTTTTCCTTAAGCTCTTTTGCAAGATGCTTATGACCGAGATGCGGCGGATTAAAGGTGCCGCCGAAAATACCAATACGCATTTTATCTCTTTCCCTTTGCGCTTACTTTACCTGTAAAGCGGAATTTTTTATTGCTTTCGCGTCTTTCAGCTGCTGCCTTTTCACGCTGAAGCTTAGCAGCCTTTTTCTTGTTCTTTTCCTTCTGAATTGCCTTTTCCTTTAATTCGGGGCTTTCTCTGTAAAGAACGATAACACCTCCGATAACCTGAATAACCTCTGCGCCCGTTGCAGCAGCAAGAGCGTCTGCAGTTTCTCTGGGTGTGATGGGTGAAGATTCAAGAAGAACCTTAACCTTAATAAGCTCTCTTGCTCTTAAAGCATCGTCTGTCTGTTTGATAAGAGCGTCGGACATACCGCCTTTACCAACCTGAAAAAGAGGTTCAAGGTGGTTAGCCTGTGCTCTGAATGCTGCTCTTTCTTTACCTGTCATTATGAGTCTCCTTATTATACATTAGGTAATAATTCTTTCAATTTCTTAAGTGCGTTGCCTCTGTGGCTTACGGCATCCTTTTCCTCGGCGGAAAATTCAGCAAAGCTTCTTTCCCCTACCATAAATAAGGGGTCATATCCGAAACCGTTACTGCCTCTGTATTCATAGCCGATTTTACCCTCGCAAGCTCCCTCTGCTGTAATTTCACTTCCGTCAGGGAACGAAACGCATATAGCACACACAAAGCGTGCCGTTCTTTTTTCATCAGGTACATTTTCAAGCTTTGAAAGAAGCTTTTCATTATTCGCCGCATCGTTACCGTGCTCACCTGCATATCTTGCAGAGAAAACACCGGGCTCACCATTAAGAGCGTCAACACAAAGACCGCTGTCATCGGCAATGCAGGGAAGACCACTTTCACGGCAGCCTGATTCTGCCTTTATTCTTGCATTTTCAAGGAAGGTCGCTCCGTTTTCCTCTGCATCAGTAAGCTCTATGCCGAGGTCCCTGTCGGTTACAACCTCATAGCCCATAGGCTCAAGAATTCGTGACATTTCGGCCAATTTATGCTTATTGTGAGTTGCAATGATTATTTTCATTTTATCAATCCTCATCATCTGTTGAGATATCCTCAAAGAGTGCCTTTGCAAAAACCTTAGGCTTAAAGGGCTGAAGGTCATCTATCTGCTCACCGACACCGATAAACTTAACGGGAAGCTTAAGCTCATTCTTTATTGTAAGAACAACACCGCCTCTAGCTGTACCGTCAAGCTTTGTGAGTGCGATACCTGTAAGCTCTGCAACATTCATAAATTCCTTTGCCTGATTAACTGCATTCTGTCCTGTTGTTGCATCAAGAACAAGAAGAATTTCACGGTCAGCATAGGGAAGCTTCTTTTCAACAACTCTGTAAATTTTTGCAAGCTCATCCATAAGATTTTTCTTATTGTGAAGTCTGCCTGCTGTGTCACAGATGATAATATCACAGTCGCGTGAAATACCTGCTTCGATGGTGTCATACACAACGGCTGCAGGGTCTGCACCCTCTTTATGCTTGATAATGTCAACTCCTGCTCTGTCTGCCCACACCTCAAGCTGCTCAATTGCTGCAGCTCTGAAGGTATCAGCCGCACCGAGAATAACACGCTTTCCCTCTTTTTTATACATTGCGGCAAGCTTACCGATTGTTGTAGTTTTACCTACACCGTTAACCCCGATTACAAGAACAATTGAAGGCACGGTGATAAGTCCCATATCCTCACCGCCGTCAATCATTTCAGCAATGATGTCGGAAATAATCATTTTGGCGTGCTTGGGATTACGCACCTCGTTGTGATTTACTCTTTTACGAAGCTCTTCAACAATATCAGTTGCTGTTTTCATACCGATATCGCCCATGATGAGCGCTTCCTCAAGGTCATCGTAAAAATCGTCGGTGATTTCTTCATATGCACCGAGAACATCTTCAATTCTGCCGGTCATTCCCTCACGGGTCTTTTTAAGACCGAAGCCGAACTTTTTAAAAATTCCCATAGTTTACCTCCTTGGTAATATATATCAACCAGTGATACCGAGCTGCTTTGCAAGCTCTGCTGTTTTAAGCTCAAGAAGCTTTGATACGCCCTGCTCCTGCATTGTGATACCGTAGAGCATATCAGCCTCTTCCATTGTACCTCTTCTATGAGTGATAAGAATGAATTGTGTATTATCAGTCATCTTTCTCACATACTGGGCGTATCTTGTAACGTTTACATCGTCAAGTGCAGCCTCAACCTCGTCGAAGATACAGAAGGGAGCCGGGTTAACCTTCATAATAGCAAAGAGAAGTGCTATTGCCGAAAGACCCTTTTCACCGCCTGAAAGTGAATCAAGACGCTTAACGTTTTTGCCCGGGGGCTGAAGCTTGATGTCGATATTACTTTCAAGAATATCTGTCGGGTCTTCAATTATAAGCTCTGCCTTACCGCCGCCAAAGAGCTCACGGAAGGTATCGTTAAAGTTAAGGTTTATTTTATTGAACTGCTCACGGAACTGACAGGACATCTTGTCAGTAAGCTCTGTAATAAGCTTGATAAGCTCCTTCTTGGACTTTTCAACGTCGCCTACCTGCTCACTCATAAATTCGTAGCGTTCTTTAACCTCTTTATATTCCTCAATAGCACCGACATTTACAGAACCGAGAGCACGGATTTTGCCCTTGATTTCGTTAAGGCTCTTCTGTGCGAGCCTGGGCTCTTCGGGCTTTTCAACAGTAGCCTCAGCCTCTCTTCGTGTAAGCTGATATTCATCGAAGAGTTTATTTTCGGTGTTGATGTAATCCTGCTGCATTGCGTCTTTTCTTTCCTCAAGACGGGCAAGCTCACCGCTTATCTTCTCTCTTTCGGATGTCTTGTTCTTTTCAGCAATACGCAGCTCAGAGGATTTTTCTTCCTCACCGCTTCGCTTTTTCTGTAAAGCAATGATATTGTCGTTTGATTCTCTGCGCTTTTCATCAAGGGAAGCTGCAAGCTGTGAAAGCTCAAGTATCTGTTTTTCAATTTCAAGATTCTTTGCCTTTATAGCGTCAATCTCACTGTCAAGCTCTCTGTCCTTATTCTCATGGCTGAGAAGTCTTGCCTTAAGAAGGTTAAGTGCCTGATTACGAGCCTGTA
>JBGVGP010000262.1:0-2203 GCA_045121735.1 Acutalibacteraceae bacterium | reverse complement strand
TGTATCGATATTGGGATTTGCAAGACGTGTATAGTTGTTGTTGCCGTCGTTTTCAAACTGAGTGAAAACAAGGTTCCATACTTCAATAAAGCGGTCACAGTCACAGCCTACCTTACAGTCAGGACTGCCACAGCCCTTTGAAGGACCTCTGTCGAAGTAAATTTCAGAACAGGGACCACAGGGACCTGCACCGTGCTCCCAGAAATTATCCTCCTTACCGAAGCGTACCATATGTGAGGGGTCAACACCAACCTCCTTTGTCCAGATGTCAAAGGCCTCGTCATCTTCAAGGTAAACGCTTACATAAAGAAGTTCTTCAGGAATTTCAAGAACCTTTGTAAAGAACTCCCATGCCCATGCAGTTGCCTCTCTCTTAAAGTAATCACCGAAGGAGAAGTTGCCGAGCATTTCAAAATATGTGCCGTGGCGTGCAGTCTTACCAACGTTTTCAATGTCAGGTGTACGGATACACTTCTGACAGGTTGTAACTCTGTTACGGGGAGGTGTAACCTCACCTGTAAAGTATTTTTTCATAGGAGTCATACCTGCATTTATAAGAAGAATACTCTTATCTCCCTGAGGTACAAGTGAAAAGCTGGGAAGACGAAGATGTCCCTTGCTTTCAAAAAACGAGAGATATTTCTCTCTGATTTCATTAAGTCCCATCCACTGCATAGTTTATACATTCCTTTCATAATTGAATTATGCATTTTAAAATAAAAAAATCCCGTCCCAATAAATCAGGACGAGAATACTCGCGGTACCACCCGAATTGCGCCTTGGCGCCACTCTTATGCCTTTAACGCAGACCTACGGTTACCCTTTCGGGAACAGCTCAAAAAGTAGCGGCAACATTCCCCTGCTTTACGGTGCTTACAGCCAAAGACACCGCTCTCTGAAAAAGTTAAAGAACATGCTTCTTTTATCAAAGCCATTATAAATATTTTACTTGAATATTCTACTATAATCAGCAACAGTTTGTCAATAGATAAAATATATCTTTATATGAATATTATCAATAAAACACTGTAACAAGAATTATAGTAATCAAGCCACATATACCGATAGCTACACCACTCAGAGCAGCCTGTATCTGGCCGATTTCAACAGCCTTTGATGTTCCTATAACGTGACTGCAGGTTCCGATAGCCAAGCCCTCTGCAACAGGTGATTTCACCTTGAAAAGCTTTGCTAACGACGGAGCCAGCACAGAGCCTACAATGCCTGTGCATATAACGGCAATTACAGTTATACCCTCCATGCCGCCATTCATAAGCGAAATATCAAGTGCTATAGGTGTTGTACAGCTTTTGCCTAGAAAGGAAGCCTCTATTGCCTTATCAACCTGAAAAGCCTTACAAAGAGCAACAACGGACAAAATGCTTGTAACAGAGCCTGCAAGACAGCTAACAACAATTGCAACCGCATATTTTTTTACCGTTTTAAGCTGCTTATATATATTCAAGGCAAGCAAAGCCGTAGCAACAGGCAAAAGATATGTAAGGAACTCATTATCCTGCATATATTTATCATAAGAAATTAAGCCCGATTCTATAAAGAGTATACAGCAGATTATAGCAAACAGCAAAGGATTGAGCAAGGGTGTTTTAAGCCTTGCAAATAAAAGCGTACCAATACCAAATGACAATACACTGAGAAACAAACCAAACAAAGGAGAAGCTAAAAGTGATTCCATTATTCATTATCCCCCTTCTGTAATTTTATAATCAGCTGAGCAGTTAAAGCAGTTACACCGTAAACAACGGGAGTTGTAATTAAAACTATCAGTAAAAACAGAACAAGGTTCTCTCTTATTACATCAATATACTGTAAAATTTTTACTCCGTAAGGAATAAAGAGCACTGCCATATTTGATGTGAGGAAATCAGCAGTTGATTTAATGCTTTCAAATTTCAAGGCTTTAACAATAAGCAGAACAAGAAGTATTATCATGCTCAGTACACTTGCAGAAAATTCAAAGGGCAGAAGTCCGACAATTACTTCACCGATAATACAAACCGCAAAAATTATTGCAAGCTCAAGAGTTATATGTAATGTCTTTTTCAAAATGTCACCTCATTTTAAAAAAATAAAAGAGACTATTCTTTCGAATAATCTCTTTTGACTGGTCCGAGTGACAGGACTTGAACCTGCGGCCTCTTGACCCCCAGTCAAGCGCGCTACCAACTGCGCCACACCCGGA
>JBGVGP010000261.1:0-2627 GCA_045121735.1 Acutalibacteraceae bacterium | reverse complement strand
ACTGTTATCCTATTGGTAACGGTGATAAAAAAGCAGGCATTGAGGCTATAATTGACGATGCTCAAAGCCTTGGCAAGGACTTCATAATTTTCGGCATTACAAAGGAATTTGCCGATGAGCTTGAGGATAATTTTCCCGACAGGTTCAAAATAGTTTTTGACCGTGGCGGCTCCGATTACATTTACAGCTGTCAGGACCTTATAACTCTTGCAGGTAAAAAATATCAGCCGAAGAGAAACCATATTTCATTTTTCAAAAAGAATTTCAACTGGTCCTATGAAAGAATATGCCGTGAGAACATTCCCGACTGTATTGAAATGAACAGAAAATGGATTGAGCAGTCTCTTGAAGAGCGCAAGCAGGAGCTTTACGAGGAGTTCGATATTATCAGGCTTGCATTTGAACATTACGATGAGCTTGATTTTGTCGGCGGACTTATAAGAGTTGACGGTGAGGTTATTGCTTACACAATGGGTGAAAGAATGACCGATGACACCTTCTGTGTTCATTATGAAAAGGCCTTTCCATCTTACAGAGGAGCTTATCCTATGATTAACCGTGAATTCTGCGCAAATGAGTTATCCTCCTACAAATATATTGACCGCGAGGACGACCTTGATGCTGATAATTTAAGAAAAGCAAAGCTTTCCTATTATCCTGTTTTAATTAAAGAAGAATTTGAGGCAGAGCTTAAAAATGCTGATTGATAAAAACGAACACAAAAAAAGCCTTTCTGATTTATGGAGCAGGGTTTTTGACGACGATTACAGCTTTATAAAGCTTATTTTTAATAAGGAATATGACGAAAGCATACTTTGCTTTGCCGAAATAATTGACGGCATTGCAGTTTCAGCCTTTTATCTTATCGAAAATCAGCTTAATTTCGACGGTGAGTGCTTTAACGGCTATTACCTTTATGCCGCGGCGACCTTACCCGAATACCGAGGTAAGGGGATTATGTCGAAGCTTATCCGTCAGGCGCAGGAGTATTGCCGTGAAAAGGATATAGCTTACATTTCACTTGTGCCCTCGCAAGGGAGCCTTTATAATTATTATTCGGCTCTCGGCTTTTGTGAAGCAATGCACCGTTATGTTAACGGTGAGACTGATTCTTCTTCGGCCTTTACTGGGGCAACGGCTATTGATTCTCCGAAACAGATTCTCGATTTAAGACGAGGCTTCAAGGGTAATGCCCTTAATTTTACCGATAAAAGCTTCGGCTACGCCTTTGACTGCATGAAGTATTCAGGCTTTGAATTCAAGGCTCTTGCTGATAATGTACTTTTAATTGATTCGGATGATGCCGATTCATTCAGTGAGCTTATTTCGTTAGATGCTGAAAAAGCAAATGAATTTGCATACAAAATAAGCACAAAAGGCAAGCTTACTTCTCCTTTTGCACTGAAAAAATTTAATGAAAATAAAATTGTGCCTTACGGTATGATTTATCCTATAAACCAAAAGCTCGAAAGAGATTGGAAAATTACTGATATTTATATGAACATTGCACTCGATTAAGGAGGTTTTACTATGGTATACTGTTTTTTAGCAGACGGCTTTGAGGAGCTTGAAGCGATTGCCCCTATTGATATGCTCAGAAGGGCAGGTGTTGAGGTTGTAACCGTTGGTGTGACCGGTAAAAGCGTTACTGGCTCACACAGCATTATAGTTAATGCTGATATAACCTGTGATGAGGTTGTCTTCTCTGAGGATATTCAAGCAGTTATTCTTCCCGGAGGCATGCCAGGTACACTTAACCTTGAAAAGAACGAAACCGTTCAGCGTATGCTTGATTTCGCCGCTTCAAGGGATATATTCCTTTGTGCGATTTGTGCCGCACCGTCAGTATTCGGTCATAAGGGCTTACTCAAGGGTAAAAAGGCAACTGCCTTCCCCGGCTTTGAAAAGGAACTCGAGGGCGCTGAAATTGCCGAAGAATACGTATGCCGTGACGGTAAGATTATTACAGCACGAGGTGCAGGTGTAGCCGTTAAATTCGGCCTTGAAATAGTTTCAGCCCTTGTAAGCAAGGAAAAGAGTGCTGAAATTGAAAAAACAATACAGTCCTTATGAAAAGTGAATTAAGACGTAAGCTTAAGGCAAAAAGAGCCGGACTTGAAAGCAAAGAACAGTTAAGCTCGGCTATTTGCGAACGCTTCATAAATTCTGATTTATATAAAAATGCCGATACACTTCTTTTGTATTACGCTGTAGCAGGTGAAGCCTCTACGGATAAAATACTTGTCAGTGCCCTTAAGGATAAAAAGCGTGTTGCTTATCCTGTTTGTATTGACGGTAACGGCTATATGGAGTTCTTTTTTATAGAAAACGAAGATGACCTTGCTGAAGGAATGTATAAAATAAAAGCCCCGAGGCAGGGGTGTGTTAAATTCACCGAGAAGGAGAACGCCGTGTGTATAGTGCCCGGTCTATCCTTCGATTTAAAAGGCTACCGTCTCGGTTACGGAAAGGGCTATTATGACCGCTTCCTTGAAAGCTTCAAGGGTGAAAGCGTGGGTATATGCTATGATGCAATGCTTTCAGAAGCCTTACCTGCCGATTCCTACGACAAAAAAGTAAGCTATCTTATCACCGATAAGACAATATATAATTTTAAGAATAAGGAG
>JBGVGP010000260.1:0-3893 GCA_045121735.1 Acutalibacteraceae bacterium | reverse complement strand
GATATTCAGTTTATCGTTAAAGGTACAGAGGTTATTTATGCCGCTGACCTTGACAAGCTTAGTGTAAACACTGAATACAACCCCGAAAAGGATATAATGTTCCTTGAAGATTATGAAAAAGCAAGTAAGGTTATCCTTAATGACGGTGAATACGGTATATTCTTTCCGTGGGATGCACATAAACCGGGACTCTGTCTTGACGGAAAGCCGGATACAGTTAAAAAGATTGTTGTTAAAGTAAAATTTTGATTATTAAAGAGGTGCAGTATGAGCAATATTAAGGATATTAAGGTTATTTCTTCTCTTGAAAAAATCTATGATGAGGATAAAATCCCTGCTGAAGAGCTTAGGGGCTTTTCAATGCTTAAGGATGAAAAGAAATCATTTCAGGTAGCAGTTGAGGCTCATGATGATGCCGAGGTTGAGCTTAAGGTAATCGGATTTGATAAGTGTCTTACATATAGCGTTGAACATATAAAATCAGATCTTCCTATGTGGAAAAAGGATGTTGATGATTATTATAGATTCAGCAAAAGCGGATATTATCCTGATTTGCTTTTACCTGTTACAGATAAAGTCAATCTTAAAAAAGGTATCAATGTATTCTGGTTTGAGCTTGACGGTAAATACGGCGCAATCGGTGAAAACAAGGTAAAGGTAGTAATCGGAGAAAAAGAAATTGAGCTTGATGTTAAAGTGATAAATGCAGAGCTTGATTTTGAAAATTTTGCATATACCTGTTGGTTCCATACTGACTGTCTTATGTCTTATTATAAATTTGATGTATTCAGCGATGAATATTGGAGAGTAGTTGAGAATTATCTCAGAACTGCCTGCGAATACGGTATGAACTGTGTGCTTACACCTGTATTTACACCTCCGCTTGATACTCAGATAGGCAAAGAAAGACCTACCGTTCAACTTGTTGACGTTACTGTTACCAAGGGTGAATACAGCTTTAATTTTGATAAGCTTACACGCTGGATTGAAATGGCAGAGCGTTGCGGAATTGAATACTTTGAAATCTCCCATCTTTACACACAGTGGGGGGCAAAGCGTGCACCTAAAATTATGGCAACTGTTGACGGTGAGTACAAACGCATTTTCGGTTGGGATACAAAATCTAACAGTAAAAAATACAAAGTATTTCTTGCAGAATTTGCAAAGGAAATCAAGAAATATTTTGAAGCTAAACAGATGAAGGAAAGGGTTTTTATCCATGTCAGTGATGAGCCTAACGGATTGGCTACCAAGTACCGTAAGGCTTCAAAGTACATTCACCAGATATTTGACGGCTACAAAATTATTGATGCTCTTTCTGATTATCGTTTCTACGAGCGTAAAATTGTTTCTAATCCTGTGCCTTCCATTGATCATATTGATAAATTTATCGGTAATGTAAATGATTTGTGGGCTTACTATTGCAGCGCACAGAAAAAGCATTATGTTGCAAACAGATTCTTCTGTAATGATTCAATCCGCACACGTATAATAGGCTATCAGCTTTATAAATTCAACATCAGAGGCTTTTTACAGTGGGGGTATAACTTCTATTTCTCAAAGCTTTCAAAGGGTCTTATTGACCCGTTTAAGGTAACTGATGCAGGTAAGGCATTCCCATCGGGTGACAGCTTTGTGGTTTATCCTGCCGCTGACGGAACACCGTATCATTCCTTAAGACTTAAGGTCTTCTATGACGGGCTTCAGGATATGGCTGCACTCAGAACACTTGAAAAGCTTACCGATAAAAAGGTATGTCTTGATATTATCGAGCAGAAGGGTAAGCTCAACCTTACCTTCAGAGAATATCCCCACGATAACACTTGGCTTCTTGACACAAGAGAAAAGGTTAATGCACTTATTGAAAAATCAATCGGGTGATAAATATGAAAAAATTCAGATGGGGCTATATAGGATGTGGCTCAATTGCCAATTCAACAGCAAGGAGTATTCTTAAGGGCAACCATGAGATTACTGCAGTATACGGCAGAAGCTTTGAAAAAGCCAGAGCTTTTGCAGAAAAATACGGTGCAGTTGCTTACGAAAGCTTCGATGAGCTTCTTTCCTGCGACAATATTGACGCTGTTTATATTGCAACTCCACATACTGCCCACGTTGAGTATGCTGTCGCATCACTTAAAGCTCATATTCCCGTACTTTGTGAAAAGCCTGTAGGTGTTTGTGCTGAGGATGTCGAGCTCATGATAAAAACCGCGAAAGAAAATGACACCTACTTTGCCGAAGCTATGTGGACCTGGTTTTCCGATACTGCGCTCGGTGTGAAAAAATGGGTGCAGAACGCAGCGGTAGGGCAGACAAAGAATGTAGAAATTTATTATGCATTTAACGGTCTTGATAAAAGTAAGGATTCCCGTGTTCGCAACCCTATGACGGCAGGCGGTGCCTTGCTTGATATTGGTATTTATCCTATAACATATTGCTACAATCTTTTCGGCTATCCCGATAAAATTGTATGTGACGGAGTAATCAGAGACGGTATTGATATTAATGAGAACATTACCCTTTATTACGGCGATACCGTTTGTAAGCTGCACATTTCCTTTGAATATCTTAAAGAGAGTCTTACCATTAAAGGAACTGAAGGTAAAATAATTATACCTGTCTTCCACGTTGCACCGTATGCTTTTATGCTCGGCAAAAGGGGATTAAAGCTTGCTTTTGGCAAAACAACCTATCTTAATGAATTTGACCGTTGTGCCCATGAAATTAAAAACGGTATGAAGCAATCGGTATATATACCCTTTGAGGCAACTCTTGACTGTATGAAAATTATGGACGAATGCCGTAGACAAATGGGTCTTGTATATCCCTTCGAAAATAAATAGGGAGATGATAAAAGTGGAGAATAAAACAAGTAAGTACGGCGCATTGATAAAGGTGCTGCAGATTTTATCCTTTGCATTTATGCTTGCAATGGTAGTGCTTTGCGTAGTATTTATGAATAAAAATAATATTTCAATTAAAAACGTTGATGCTCTTACACAGTATCTTACAGGCAGCACGCTTACGGTGGCTCTAATAATAACGGCCTTCAGTGTTGTAAAATCCTTTGCCCTTATTTTTCCGCCTGCAGTACTGTTTGTGATTTCGGGTATTGTTTTTGATAATATGCTCACCGCAGTTGCCGTTAATTTTATCGCAACAGCTGCAAGTCTGATTCTGCCATATTTCCTTGGCAGGTTTACAGGCCTTGAAATGGTCAATACTCTTAAAAAGCGCTTTAAGGCTATACAGAAGCTTGATGACTTTACAGACGAAAATTCCTTTGCGGTTGTGTTTGTCTTCAAGGCAGGAGGAATAATGCCTTCAGATTTAAGCAGTCTTATTTTCGGTGCGTTAAATATTCCCTTCGGCAAGTATTTCCTTGCTTCAAATCTCGGTATGCTTGTTCTTAATGTTCTGTGGACTCTTGTAGGTGCTAAAGGTGATTTGTCAAATCCCTTGTCATTTTTGTATGCGCTTCCTGCATTGCTCTTTGCAATAGGCGCATCGGTATTTATGAGCTTGCGCAAAAAGAAAAATTCAAATATATAATCCAGGAGGAATAATGATGAAAAATTACGATGTAGTTATCATCGGTGCCGGTAACGGCGGTCTTGCAGCTGCAGTAACCTGCGCTAAAGCAGGTCTTTCAACGCTTTTACTTGAAAGACACAACATTCCGGGCGGCTCTGCTTCATCCTTTGTACGCGGTCGCTTTGAGTTTGAGCCTTCACTTCACGAGCTTGCAGGTGTTGGAGCTCCCGACAAAAGCGGACAGATAGAGGATATGTTTATCCGCTTTGGCGGTGATGTTGAATGGTGTACCCATGATTCAACCTTCCGTCTTGTTGTTCCCGCAAAGGACGGGGATAAGGACGCTTTTGTTAACG
>JBGVGP010000259.1:0-1939 GCA_045121735.1 Acutalibacteraceae bacterium | reverse complement strand
AAAAGATACCTTTACGAAAAGAAGGAATGGAATCCCGCAGATGAAAGCTCATTTACACCTGCCCTTGTCAACCGAATCGACCGTAACACAAGCGGCATCGTAATCTGCGCAAAAACAGCAGAGGCTCTTCGTGTGCTTAATCAGAAGATGAAGGACAGAGAACTTCATAAAATTTATCTTTGTATTGTTCACGGTACGCCGCCTAAAAAAGAAGATATTATCGAAGGCTATCTTGTAAAAAACGAAAGCAAAAATAAGGTTTTTATCTCTAAAAAGCCTTCAGATGAGGCAAAATATATCAAAACACAATACAAGGTTCTCGGCAGCAAAAACGGCCTGAGCCTTGTTGAGGTAAATCTGCTTACAGGCAGAACTCATCAGATAAGAGCCCATATGGCATGGCTGGGCAATCCCCTTTTAGGTGACGGTAAATACGGTAAAAATGAGAACAATAAAAAGGTCGGCTATAAAAAGCAATGCCTTTGCTCCCATAAGCTGATATTTGACTTCACTACTGATGCAGGCTCACTGGCATATCTTAACGGCAAGGAATTCACCGTTGACGATGTATGGTTTGCAAAGGAATTTTATAACGGAACTTTGACTGAAAGAGGTAAAACTCATGAGTGATTTTGAAACCTATAAGCTCAAAGCTGAAGAGCTTCGTGAGCAGCTTGAATATCACAGCAAGCGCTACTATGAAATGGATGCACCCGAAATTGAAGACTACGAATACGATATGATGCTTCGTGAGCTTGTAGCTATAGAAGAAAAGTATCCCGAGCTGATAACACCCGACTCCCCTACTCACCGTGTTGGAGGTAAAGCAGACGGTCAGTTTGAGCCTGTAGAGCATAAGGTTCCTATGGAAAGCCTTCAGGATGCCTTCAGTACAGAAGAGGTGCGCGCCTTTGATAAAAGAGTAAAAGCCGTAACAGACAATATTCGCTACATTGTTGAGCCTAAAATTGACGGTCTTTCCGTTTCGCTTGAATATGAAAACGGCCTTTTTGTAAGAGGCTCTACCCGTGGTGACGGAAGAACAGGTGAAGATGTTACTGCTAATCTTCGTACAATAAAGGCAATACCACTTAAAATCGATACCGATTTACCCTTACTTGAAGTAAGAGGTGAGGTTTATATGCCAAAGGATGTTTTCCTCTCTCTGACAAAGGAGCAGGAGCTCAACGGAGAAAAGCCCTTTAAAAATCCCCGTAACGCTGCGGCAGGCTCACTCAGACAGAAAAATCCTAAAATAACAGCAAAGCGTAAGCTAGATATATTCGTCTTCAATATTCAGCAAATTGAAGGGAAGGAGCTTAACAGCCACCGCGAATCTCTCGATTTTATAAAGGAGCTTAAATTCAACACCGTTCCTTTATACACTGAATGTGACAGTATTGAAGCGGCACTTGAGCAGATTGAGAAAATCGGTCAGATGCGCGGTACCCTCCCCTTCGATATTGACGGTGCAGTTATCAAGGTTGACAGCTTTTCACAAAGGAAGCTTCTCGGTTCAACATCAAAATTCCCGAAATGGGCTTTGGCGTTCAAGTATCCCCCTGAAGAGAAAGAAACAACTCTTCTCGACATCGAAATCAATGTTGGCAGAACAGGTGTGCTTACTCCTACCGCCGTATTTGAGCCGATTTTACTTGCAGGTACAACAGTAAGCCGTGCAACGCTTCATAATCAGGATTTTATTAGTGAAAAAGGCATTTCTATCGGTGACAGAATCATTGTAAGAAAAGCCGGTGATATTATTCCCGAGGTGCTTTCAGTTTCATGGCATAACGATGAAAATGACATTTATCACCTGCCCGAAATCTGTCCCTCCTGCGGCGGCAAGGTAACAAGAGAAGACGGAGAAGCAGCAGTAAGATGCTCTAACCCCGATTGTCCTAATCAGCTTTTGAGAAACCTTATTCATTTTTGTTCA
>JBGVGP010000258.1:0-7112 GCA_045121735.1 Acutalibacteraceae bacterium | reverse complement strand
CGAATACTTCAAGGGAACAATCTATTCAGTACGTCTGTTCTCAACTGTAAGAACGAAGACTGAAATCAAAAACGATTCTGTATACACAACAGGTACAGAAAAGGGTCTTATCATTACAAGACACTTTATTTCATCCTCTTCAGCCTACACAAGTGAAGGACTCAACGGCAGAACATTTACTGATACAACTCCCCTTTCTCTCGGCAGCCTTAAGTCCTCACCCAAGACCATCGAGGCAGTAATTGAGCTTCCTAAGGATTTCGACTCACGCGGTGGTGTTATTGCAAGTAACTATAACGGTTCTTCAGGCAAGCAGCTTAGTCTTGAAATCTATACAAACGGACGTGTAAGGCTTTATTATAACAACGGCAAAAAATCTGCAACTGCATTGTTCAAGAAGGATATACGCTCAGACAGACCCGTTCACATTGCAGTTACCTTAAGCGGCAAAAAAGCTACTCTTTACGTTAACGGCGACAAGGCACAAACTATATCACTCGGCATCAGCTATGACGGCGCTACCGCAAACTTCAAAATCGGCGGTGACAACAGACCCGGAAACACCCAGTATTTCAAGGGCAAGATATATTCGGTAAGCCTCTTCTCTTCAAAGCGCAGTGACAAATACATCAAGCGCGACGTTGCAGCAGTTAAGCAGAGCACATCTTCAATTCTCTATTCTGCAAACCTGCTTTCAACCAAGCCTGTACACTCAAGTGCAAGTCTTATCGGCGCAGAGTTCAAGTCAAACAAGTATACAACACTCGCACCCTTGAATGACACACCAAAGACAATCGAAGCACTTATCAATGTGTCTAAAAAGACAACCGATAAAGCAGGTGTAATCCTCGGTAACTGCTACGGCTCCGAAAGCAAGCAGATGAACCTTGAGGTAATTGCCGACGGCAAGCTTAAGCTCCTGTTCCGTAACGGCTCGAAGGAGGATTACTGTGTATTCTCAAAGGATATACGTACAACCTATCCTGTTCATATTGCAGTTACCGTAAACGGAAAAACGGCGACGCTTTATGTTAACGGTGAGAAGGCCG
Organism: Acutalibacteraceae bacterium; assembly: GCA_045121735.1. Taxonomy (GTDB): domain Bacteria; phylum Bacillota; class Clostridia; order Oscillospirales; family Acutalibacteraceae; genus UBA6857. The sequence continues at coordinate 6,063 of JBGVGP010000258.1, read as the reverse complement.
ACAGCAAGAAGCTCTCTTCAACCTACAGCGGAATAACAAATAATTTCCGTATCGGTACAGACTGCAGAGCTGACGGTGCCGGATACTTCAAGGGCACAGTCTACAGTGTAAGCGTCTTCTCCGACGTAAGAACACAAAAGGAAATACAGTCTGATATGATTGCAGTAAGAGCTGACGAAGGCGCATTACTGTATTCAGGCCGTTACCTCGCAAAATAACCGATAAAAAAACAAGAGACTTCATCCCGTCTCTTGTTTTTTTATTATGTAGCTATTGCATTTTTGTTCTTCTTTTGATAAAATAAAATAGAGTAAATTTGATTTTAAGGAAGTGGTATTTTGAAAGCTATAGTTGGCGGTAAGATAATCCTCAAGGACAGAATCACCGAAGGCTGCGCTCTTCTTTACTCTGACGTTATTGAAGGTATAGTACCTGAAAAGAGCATTCCTGCCGACTGTGAAATTATAGACGCACAGGGTGGCTATATTGCCCCCGGTCTCATTGATATGCACATTCACGGCTATCTCGGCAAGGATGTATGCGACGGTGAAGAGGAAAGCATCCGTACTATTTCAAAGGGTCTTCTCGGCAACGGTGTTACCGGCTGGCTTCCTACAACTATGACAGAGGATATGACTGTTATCCGCAAGGCTCTTGATGTATGCCGCAGTCTCAAGGAAGAAAGCAAGACCTGGGAGGGCAGTGAGATTCTCGGCTGCCACGCTGAAGGTCCTTTTATCAGCGAAAGCAAAAAGGGTGCCCAGGATGCAAAATACATACTTAAGCCCGACGCTGCCTTTGTAAAAGAGTACAGTGACATCATCAAAACAATAACCCTCGCACCCGAAGAGGATACCGATGATTTTTCTGCTATACGCGAAATCACCCGTGATACTGACGTTGTTATTTCTATGGGTCACACCTCTGCCGATTATGAAACAGCTATGGCAGGTGTAAATGCAGGCGTAAAGCATGCAACTCACCTTTTCAACGCTATGACTCCCCTTGCACACCGCGCTCCCGGCGTTGTAGGCGCAGCACTTAATGCTGACATCAGCTGTGAGGTTATTGTTGACACCTTCCACGTTGATGCAAGCCTTTACGATATGCTCTGGAAGCTTAAGGGAAGAAAGCTCTGCTTCATTACTGACTGCTTACCTGCAGGCGGACTTCCCGAGGGAGAATACACTCTCGGTGGACAGAAGATTATTTATAAGGGAATTGTATGCAGACTTAAGGACGGCACCGTTGCAGGCAGTGTGCTCAAGCTCAACAAGGGTGTATGGAATGTTTACAAAAACTCCGACATCCCCCTTTACGAATGCGTGAATTGCGCTTCACTCAACATTGCAACAACCCTCGGAATTGAAAAGAAAAAAGGTTCACTTGAAATCGGCAAGGATGCTGACATTATCATTGCTGACAGTGAATTCAATGTAGAAAAAACTATTATCAAAGGAGAAATCAGATATGAATCTTAAAGTAAAAGCAAAGCTTGACCCCCAGTTTGAGCCCCTTTCAATTGTTGTACGCGAAATGCGCGAGGCAACAAAGGAAAACGGCCAGGATATCATTATTGCCGCAGTAAGAAACGACGAATACACTACTACATATAAAACAAGAATTTTCCCCGAGGGCACAGGCCACGATGAGGAAAACTTCCGCTTCGTTGAGCGTATTGCAAAATCACTCGTATGGGTTGCAGGTGCCTACAAGCTTGTTATAGCAGGTGCTGACATTGTCGGCAATAAAATCAAGGAGGCTTATACTCCCACAGGTCTTCGCGCCTTTGACGTAGGTCATATGAAGAAAACCTATGAAAAGGATTTTGAGGTTGAAATCTGTGCACTCGAGGACGCACCTGAAGAAAAATCATCAGCTGCTCCCCTTGGCAGACACCTTGACGGCTGCCGTATCGGCTTCGATGCAGGCGGAAGTGACAGAAAGGTAAGCGCAGTTATCGACGGTAAGAGCGTTTACTCCGAAGAGGTTGTATGGTTCCCCAAGCTCAACTCCGACCCCGAATACCACTACCAGGGCATTCTCTCTGCTATGAAAACTGCAGCATCAAAGATGCCCAGAGTTGATGCTATCGGTGTATCATCAGCAGGTATTTACGTTAACAACCGCATCATGGCTGCTTCTCTTTTCATCAAGGTAAGTGAAGAAGACTGTGAAAAGAGAGTTAAGAACATGTACCTTGACATTGCAAAGGAAATCGGCGAGAACATTCCCATCGAGGTTGCAAACGACGGTGACGTAACTGCTCTTGCAGGCGCAATGGACCTCAATGACGACTCCGTTCTCGGCGTTGCAATGGGCACAAGTGAAGCAGGCGGCTACATTGACCCCGACGGCAACATCACAGGCTGGCTCAACGAGCTTGCATTTGTACCCGTTGACTACTGCAAGGATGCAATGGTTGACGAATGGTCAGGTGACTACGGCTGCGGCGTTAAATACTTCTCACAGGATGGCGTAATCAAGCTTGCTCCCGCAGCAGGCATCGAGCTTGATGAAAGTCTCTCCCCCGCTGAAAAGCTTAAGGTTGTACAGAAGCTTATGGAAGAAGGCGACGAAAGAGCAGCTGCTATCTATGACACTATCGGTGCCTACTTCGGTTATGCAATTGCATATTACACCGAATTCTATGATATCAAGCATGTTATCATCATGGGTCGTGTTACCTCAGGTGAAGGCGGCGTTATCCTTCTTGAAAGAACTCAGGAGGTTCTTGACAAGGAATTCCCCGAGCTCTCCAAGAAAATCAAGCTTCATATTCCCGACGAAAACTCACGCCGTGTAGGACAGTCAGTTGCTGCTGCAAGTCTTCCGAAAATCAAATAAGATCAGAAATAAGACGCCCGGGATTTACCTCCCGGGGTTTAACTTCAGCCATTTCAATAAACAGTTTAAATCACTTTTAAAAATCATAGTGCCGGATGTTACAAGTAACACCCGGCAAATATTATTTCAAGCTATATGAAATTACATAAGGCTGAGATAGAGAGCCTTAATTTCTTCAACGCTTGTGTCTCTGGGATTACCGGGACGGCAAGCATCATCAAAAGCTGACTGTGAAAGGAAGTCGATATCCTCTGCCTTAACAATATCCTTAAGGTCAGCAGGAATGCCAACATCTGCTGAAAGCTGCTTAACAGCGCCGATAGCAGCCTTTCTTGCATCCTCAAGGCTCATAGCGTCTACGCCTTCAACGCCCATTACCTTTGCAATATCTCTGTACTTTTCACCTGTTGCAGGAGCATTGTATTCCATAACGGTAGGAAGAATAATAGCATTAGCCACGCCGTGAGGTGTATCGTAAAGTGCACCGAGAGGATGAGCCATTGAGTGAACGATACCAAGACCTACATTTGAGAAGCCCATACCTGCAATATACTGACCGAGAGCCATACCCTCTCTGCCCTCAGTTGTATTTTCAACTGCGCCGCGAAGGCTCTTTGCAATAATTTCAATAGCCTTGATATGGAACATATCGCTCATTTCCCATGCACCCTTAGTGATGTAGCCTTCGATAGCGTGTGTAAGAGCATCCATACCTGTAGCAGCGGTAAGGCCCTTAGGCATTGAAGCCATCATGTCAGGGTCAACAACAGCAACAACGGGGATGTCATGCACGTCAACGCAAACCATTTTTCTATCCTTTTCTACGTCAGTGATAACATAGTTAATAGTTACCTCTGCTGCTGTACCTGCAGTTGTAGGAACGGCAATAATAGGAACGCAAGGGTTCTTGGTAGGTGCAACACCTTCAAGTGAACGCACGTCAGCAAATTCGGGGTTTGTAATGATAATACCTACAGCCTTTGCTGTATCCATTGATGAGCCGCCGCCGATTGCAACGATACAGTCTGCGCCGCTTGCCTTAAATGCTTCAACGCCTGTCTGAACGTTTTCAATTGTGGGATTGGGCTTAATGTTTGAATAGATTTCATAAGCAATTTCTGCGCCGTCAAGAATATCTGTTACTTTTTTTGTAACACCGAACTTGATAAGGTCAGGGTCAGAGCATACGAAAGCCTTTTTGAAGCCTCTTGCTTTGATTTCGGTTGCAATTTCGTTGATTGCACCTTTACCGTGATAAGATGTTTCGTTAAGTACAAATCTGTTTGCCATTTTGTTTTCTCCTTTTTATTTGTTGAGAGCAAGTCTCTGATTTTATTCTACTATAAAGTCGGCCCAAGGTCAACTGTTTTGTGATAATATAGAGGATTTGCGAGGTGATACTGTTAGTTCCGGAGGTTTTGGTTTTGTGCGAGTGTATTTCAATTACAACCATATCATCACTTCAGCAGCTTTACGGTGTAGCCGTTGAAGTCGTAGGTGTGCTCGTGCGCTCTTACTGTGCGTGGTGGGTAGTCGGTTGTGATAATATGTGAGCCGCAGGTGTCGGTGCAGGCGTATTTTTCATCAGTGAAATCAGGGTAATTGTCTGCACGCGTTCTTACCATAAGCTTCTTTTCGTCTACAGTTATGCGATTATTCTTAGCTGCGGTTTCGGGCTCGTTATCAAGAATAAATGCTGCGTAGGGTTTATCAAGCTCCTCAAATCTCAGCATCGGGAACATAGCCTGTGATGAAAGTGATGTATCGGCATCTATATACTGCTGTGTTACATCACAAGGGTGAAGAAGCACAATAATTTTACCGGCGGCCTCCTTGAGTGTAGGCCACGAATCAGCCATTCTCATCTGCTCAAGGCTCTCATACTTACCCTTGACGAGAGCAGGTGTAAGCAGTCTTTCACCGAGAACTTCTCTTATTATGTTATCAAGCTCAAGGGCATACTCGTTTGAGAATTCCTGCATATTGTTTATTGAATCTACATTTTTCTTAGGCTCGATCAAAAGATAAACGGGCATATGCTCCGGATTATTGTCAGACCACAGGGCAATCTCCTCAAGCCCCTTTGCAAAATCGTAAGCACTTGAAACATTATCCGTTATTGGGTTATGAGTAACTATGAAGCTTACCGTTTCACCGTCGTCAACGGTTTCAACGTCTATTTCGAGATTTCTTACTCCCCTCTCAAGCTGTTCGGTGTATGTATCCATTTCGAAATTTCTCTTTACGCCTTTTTCACCCAAGGATAAAATGCTGTGGACGTTTTCAAGAATACGCTTCTGGCCGGTGGCAAGCAGCTGATAGCTGTTGTGGGTGCCTATAACGGCAATCTCATTGATTTTAACACCTTCTTTAAAGGCTTTTTCAATATCAAAATCGGCAATTTTCTGCTCATCACAAGGAATATATGAGTCAGTATAATATTCCGTTTTAAGGTATTCAAGATGATTGTTCTGATATTCAATGTTTTTGTTTATCTGCAAAAATCCTGATATAACCATCGAGCCGTAAAGCACACCGTAAACAATAGCAAGACACAAGGCTACTGCAATACAGAGCTTCAGGGCGCAGAATATTTTTTTGTTTTTCATATTTTCAACCTCCGACGCTTATTTTCTTATAGAAATATTATATAATAAGCCTGATTTTTTATCAAGAGATTACATAAAGATAGGGACGGTTTTGTGATGAAGGCTGATAAGCTGAAAATAAGCAGCTGCGAGTGTCCCACCACACTTGTTCTCTATTCACTCTCAATTATTAAAAAATGCCGACAAAAAAGCACAGGTGAAAAGTGAAGAATGAAGAGGCAATAAGTAAAAATCCCGTCCTCATAGGCGTTGTGTTCATAAGGACACAACGCCAGTTTTATTCGCCACACGGCGAGTGATATTGCTTCGCAGTGATATTATGCTTCACATAGTTTTATTGTCCTTCGGACAGTTTTATGCGAATAAAATAACACTGAAGCCGTAAGGCTTCAATATCACTTTTGATTTATCAAAAATATCACTGCAAATTTTAATTTGCAATATAACTTATATGAACCGAAGAAAATATTTTCAGATAGTGGGGAGTGTTGCATTCAAAGCCTATAACCCACTATGACACTTTCAAGCCGAAAGTGTCATTTTTTGTACAAAAAATGGGAGCACTTCATTACAAAGTGTATCCCGATAATTTTTATCTGTCCTTAGC
>JBGVGP010000257.1:0-9105 GCA_045121735.1 Acutalibacteraceae bacterium | reverse complement strand
TTAGCAGGGTTAATACCGAGCTGTCCTGATGTATAGAGCATTGTGCCGGTTGAAATAGCCTGTGAATAGGGGCCGATAGCTGCAGGAGCTTTTTCAGTAGAAATTTTAGTAATCATAATATATTTTCCTTTCGGTATAAATTTATTTTACAAGACTTTTAATGAACTGTTCAGCCGCACGCGGAGAACGACTTCCTTTATTGAGTGCAAATGCTTCTGCCTTGATATCAAGCTCATTTTGATCAAGCTCGACTGAGTATCGCTTTGCAAGAGAATGAACTATATCAAGATACAGTATTCTGTTGGGCTTTGAAAAATATACGGTTAAGCCGAAGCGTTCAGAAAGTGAAAGCAATTCCTGAACGGTATCGTTACGATGTATATCATCACCCGATGATCTGTCAGAAAAGCTTTCTTTAACAATATGACGACGGTTACTTGTGGCATAAATAACTGCATTTGAAGCCTTTGCACTTGCAGAGCCTTCAAGAGCAGCCTTAAGCATTGAAAACTGATCATCATTCTTATTGAATGAAAGGTCATCAATAAAAATAATAAACTTAAGCGGATTTCCGGAAATCTTTGCCATAACATCCGACAGACATAAGAGCTGGTCTTTTCTTATTTCAATAAGGCGTATGCCTTTATCAAAAAAGAGATTCGCAACAGCCTTGACCGTAGATGATTTGCCTGTACCTGCATCACCGTAAAGAAGCACATTTGCTGCAGGGCCTCCGTGAATAAGTGATAAGGTGTTGTCTACTACAAGCTGACGCTCCTTTTCATAACCGACAAATCCATCAACCGAAATATCGTCTGCGGCTTCTACAGGCACAATATTTTCGTCAACAACCCTGAACATAGGGTATGAAGCAAAAATGCCATAGCCAAGGTAGGAAACCTTTTTGCAACGTTCTTTGTAAAGGGCCTTATAGTCTGTTATTTCATTATCAAAGCGCGGAATATAGCCGTCATAAGAAAGATATTCACAAACATCTTCAACAGTTATGTGACTTAAAAGAGAAAAAACATCAAGCTCTTTTTCAGCGTTTGCTTTTATGCTGTCCGGAATCTGCCTTTTTGAAGCTGTAAGGGTTATAAAAGCATTTTCATCCTCACATAATACCTTTTTAAGAAAATCCGAAAAGCTTCCCGAATGGGAAGAAAGACCTCTTACAAATTCAGCGTAATATCCAAGCTTTCTTTTAAGATTCTCTTCGTCAAGAAAAGCGCAGAAGCTTTTAAGCACCTGCGTATCCAAAATATTTTTGAACACGCAAACTGTTGAAAGCTCATAACCTAATTTTTCGAAATCAACCTTTGACATATATACACTTCCGATTAAAACTTGTTAATAATTGCGCCCTTGTCGGCAGAGCTTACCATTTCAGAATAACGCTTGAGACATCCCTTGATATCGGTTTTCACCTTAAGGGTTGTTTCAGCCTTTCTCTTTTCAAGCTCTTGAGCATCAACCTTAAGCTCAATTTTATATTCAGGGATATTAATGCTGATAATATCACCGTTTTTAACATAAGCAATAAGTCCGCCTCGTACTGCCTCGGGAGAAACGTGACCGATAGCAGCACCTCTTGTTGCACCCGAAAATCTGCCGTCAGTAATAAGTGCAACATCCTTATCAAGACCCATGCCTGCAATTGCCGATGTGGGAGAAAGCATTTCTCTCATACCGGGACCGCCTGAAGGACCCTCATAACGGATAACAACAACATCGCCTTTTACAATTTCGCCCTTGTAAATTGAAGCGATTGCCTCTTCTTCACTGTCAAATACCTTTGCGGGACCTTCGTGAACAAGCATTTCCTTTGCAACAGCGCTTCTTTTTACAACACAGCCGTCGGGAGCAAGATTACCGCGAAGCACGGCAATACCACCGGTCTGTGAATAGGGATTGTCAATGCTTCTGATAGTCTCAGTATCAAGGTTTACAGAAGCCTCAATATTTTCACCCATTGTTTTACCTGTGCATGTCATAACCTCTGTATCAAGAAGGTTCTTCTTTGTAAGCTCCTTAAGAACAGCGTAAACACCGCCTGCCTCGTTCAAATCCTCCATATAGGTATGACCTGCAGGAGCAAGATGGCAAAGGTTAGGAGTTTTTTCGCTGATTCTGTTTGCATCGTCAAGATTAATTTCAATACCGCATTCATTTGCAATTGCAGGAAGATGAAGCATACTGTTTGTTGAACAGCCAAGCGCCATATCTGCAGTAAGAGCGTTATTGAATGCTGATTTTGTCATAATGTCTCTGGGTCTGATATTCTTCTTAACAAGCTCCATAATCTGCATACCTGCATGCTTTGCAAGCTCGATTCTCTTGGAGTAAACGGCAGGAATTGTACCGTTACCCTGAAGTCCCATACCGAGAACCTCTGTAAGACAGTTCATTGAGTTAGCTGTGTACATGCCTGAGCATGAGCCACAGGTGGGACAAGTCTTTTCTTCACAGTTTTTAAGCTGCTTGTCGTCAATTTTACCCGCTGAATATGCGCCAACTGCCTCAAACATACTTGAAAGACTTGTTTTCTTTCCGTCAACTCTGCCCGCAAGCATTGGTCCGCCTGAAACAAAAATTGTTGGAATATTAAGTCTTGCCGCAGCCATAAGAAGACCGGGAACATTTTTGTCGCAGTTGGGAATCATTACAAGACCGTCAAAGCCGTGAGCCATAACCATTGCTTCTGTAGAATCGGCTATAAGATCTCTTGTTATAAGAGAATATTTCATACCTGTGTGACCCATTGCAATACCGTCACAAACAGTAATAGCAGGGAAAACAATAGGTGTACCGCCTGCCATAGCTACACCGAGCTTTACAGCATCAGCGATTTTATCAAGATTAACATGACCGGGTACAATTTCATTGAAGGAAGAAACAATACCGATAAGAGGTCTTGACTGCTCTTCATTTGTAAGTCCGAGTGCATGATAAAGTGAACGGTGAGGCGCATTGCCGAAGCCGTCAACAATTGTGTCTTTAATCATAGTTTTTATCCTTTCTGAAATGTGCAAGAGCACAAATCATGACATATATGTCAATTCGTGCATTTATGCAATTCATGCCACAGGCAATTCATTATAGGTTAATATTTATCGGTATTTGATTTAGCAGTAACTATTGATGCTGAAAGCATTTTTCTTAATTTATAGCACTTTGCTATAAGTAAAGTGTGAGTTTCCTGCGTAATTATTTCCGAATCTTTAAAAATATCAAGCCAATACTCTGTCTCGTAACACTCTTTTAAAGCTATTTGAAACTTATTGATAAAATCAGCACGACTTGAGGCATAATTACCTTCATGAATATTTGCACCGATGCTTGTAGCGCATCTGAGCAACTGATTAAGTAAAATACTGCTTATCTTAAAATCTTTAAGACTTGTGCATAGCCTGACGATATCCACAGAAAATTCCTTTGATAATATAACTAACGGGTTATTTCTCATAACAACTCTCCAAAAACATCAAATTGATGAATTGCTGACGCATGAATTGTCTGCGCCATGAATTTTCGATTAACTCAATGAATTGAATTATCCGAGATAATTCATTAAAAAGCGCTTAAGGGTCTGCTGTGCCGTGGCTCAACAGACCCTATAAAAATTATCAGTTATTGATGAGCTTATCCTCGTCACTCCATGAGTAAAGTTTACGGATTTCCTTACCTACAACCTCTGCGGGATGCTCAGCAGCAATCTTACGCATTGCATTGAAGTGTACCTGTGAGCCTGCATCTGACATATCAAGAAGGAATTCCTTTGCAAAGGAGCCGTCCTGAATATCCTTGAGAACCTTCTTCATTGCCTTCTTGGTTTCTTCAGTAATGATCTTAGGTCCTGTGATATAGTCACCGTACTCAGCTGTGTTGGAGATTGAATATCTCATACCCTCAAAGCCGCTCTGATAAATAAGGTCAACAATAAGCTTCATTTCGTGGATACACTCAAAGTAAGCGTTTCTCTCATCGTAGCCTGCTTCAACAAGTGTTTCAAAGCCTGCCTGCATAAGAGCACAAACACCGCCGCAAAGAACAGCCTGCTCACCGAAAAGGTCAGTTTCTGTTTCTGTTCTGAAGGTTGTTTCAAGAACACCTGCTCTTGCGCCACCGATACCGAGTGCGTATGCAAGTGCAATTTCAAGTGCATCGCCTGTTGCATCCTGCTCAACTGCTACGAGGCAAGGAACACCCTTACCAAGCTGATATTCACTTCTTACTGTATGACCGGGACCCTTGGGAGCGATCATAACAACGTTTACATTCTTGGGAGGCTTAATGCAGCCATAGTGAATGTTAAAGCCGTGTGCAAAAGCAAGAGTCTTACCTTCTGTAAGGTTGGGCTCAATGCTTTCCTTATAAAGCTTAGCCTGCTTTTCATCGTTGATGAGAATCATAATCATATCAGCGTTCTTAGCTGCTTCTTCAGCAGTCATAACCTTAACGCCCTGTGATTCAGCCTTAGCCCAGCTCTTGCTACCCTTATAAAGACCAACGATTACATCAACACCTGAATCCTTAAGATTAAGTGCGTGTGCGTGACCCTGTGAACCGTAACCGATAATAGCAACGGTCTTACCGTTAAGCTTTGCAAGATTACAATCCTGCTGATAATAAATGTTTTGCATAATAATTACTCCTTTATTTTTTTAAAGTATATATTTGAATTTAATTATTCCTGTGTGAACATTGTTTCTGCACCGCGCTCAATAGCAACAATACCTGTACGGCACATTTCAAGAATTCCGAGAGGCTTCATAATCTCGATGAAGGCATCAATTTTAACAGGCTCACCTGTGACCTCAACGCTGATCGTGCTTACGGAATAGTCGATTATCTTGCCCTTGTAAACATCTGCAGCAGCCATAATTTCGGCTCTGTTATGAGGATTATTCTGCATTTTGATAATCATAAGCTCTCTTTTAAGTGTACTTTCATCGGAAAGAACCTTAACCTTCTGAACATTATGCAGCTTATGAAGCTGGGCAACAATCTGATTTTTTGTGTATTCATCGCCTGAAAGTGAAATTGTAATTCGGGAATAAGCAGGATTTTCAATTTCACCAACAGTAAGAGTGTCGATGTTGAACGCACGTCTTGTGAACATACTTGAAACCCTGGTAAGAACACCGGGCTTATTATCAACATACACAGCTATAACATATTTACTCATTGCTGTTTTCCTCCTTATCGATGCTAACGATAATATCATCAATTGAGCCGCCGGGAGGAAGCATCGGAAGAACGAACTCGTCCTTTTCGATTATAACCTCTATCACAGCTACACCCTGCTGCTTCATGACATCTTCCATAGCAACATCGAGCTCTTCAGCAGTTGTTGCACGATAGCCCTTTGCACCAAAGGCCTGCGCAAGAAGTGTGAAATCGGTTTTTCTGCCCAGGACTGTATTGGAATATCTTTTTCCGAAGAAAAGAGTCTGCCATTGACGAACCATTCCGAGAACACCGTTATTGAGAAGAACTATAACAACAGGAAGATTATATGTAACTGCAGTTGCAAGCTCGTTAAGATTCATACCGAAGGAGCCGTCACCGGTTACAAGGACCGTCCTTTTACCTGTTGCTACCTGTGCACCGATTGCTGCACCAAGTCCGTAACCCATTGTACCGAGACCGCCTGAAGAAATAAAGGTACGGTTATTTTCAAGATTAGTGTACTGTGCAGCCCACATCTGATGCTGTCCGACATCCGTTGCAACTACGGTATCCTTATTTTTATGCTTGTTGATTATTTCAAAAATCTTTTTAGGAGGTAATACCGATGTAGATTTTTCGTCGTTGAGCTTTTCATTTTCAAGCTCTTCTTTTCTGAGTCTTGAAATTTCTTCGCCCCACATAGGTCTTGACTTCTTTTCAACTGCAGCCGTAATGCGCTCAATGCTGTCTGCTATATCACCGATAAGACCTACATCAACAATTATGTTTTTATTAATTTCAGCTCTGTCAACATCAAGGTGAATTATCTTTGCACCCTTGCAATACTTCTGTGTATTGCCGGTTGCTCTGTCGCTGAAGCGAACACCGATGCCGATAATAAGGTCAGCTTCCTTGTTAGCCATAGAGGAAGCATAGTGACCGTGCATACCCTGCATACCGAGGAAACGCTCATATGAATCCGGAATTGAAGAAAGCCCCATAAAGGTGCAACCGATATAACCGTCAATCTTTTCGGCAAGCTTCATAACCTCCTTGCCAAGGTCTCGGCTCATCACACCGCCGCCGACATATATGTAAGGGCGCTCACACTCATTGATGAGTTTAACAGCTTCTTCAATTTTACTTTCCTTTGCGGTTTTTTCGGGAAGCTTTGATACAACAGACTGTGCAGTAAATTCACATTTTGCAAGCTGAACATCCTTGGGAATATCAACAAGCACAGGACCCGGTCTTCCGGATTTAGCAATTGTGAATGCCTCTCTGATACAGTCGGCAAGCTCATTTATGTCTTTTACAAAGTAATTGTGCTTTGTAATGGGAAGTGTAATACCTGTTATATCAATTTCCTGAAAGCTATCCTTACCTACAAGAGATGTAGGCACGTTACCTGTAATTGCAACCATAGGCACGGAGTCAAGCATTGCATTTGCTATACCTGTAACAAGGTTAGTTGCACCGGGACCGGAAGTGGCAATAACAACACCTACTTCACCCTTTGCTCTTGCGTAACCGTCAGCGGCATGTGCAGCCCCCTGCTCGTGAGCGGTAAGAATATGATTTATTCTGTCTGACGCCTCGTATAAAGCATCGTAAATATTGAGAACCTGTCCGCCGGGATAACCGAAAACATCAGTTACACCCTGCTCTATCAAGGTTTCAATGACAATTTGAGAACCCGTAAGTTTCATTTTAAAATTCCTTTCCAAAGGGACATATCAATTACGGATAATTATAGCACAACGGAAAATACATGTCAACAAATATATGTGTTTTTTAATCATTTAAAGCGAAAAAATATCGGTTCTCCGACGAAAAAACGGAAAACCGATATAAATTAAACAATATTACTGAGCTTCGAGCTCTCTTTTCTTTCTGTTTTCGGTAACAAATGCTGTTACTTCTTCCATAAAATCACCGTGAAGCTTAAACTTCTTTGAGAAGATAACGAGTGAAATAAAGAACAGAACGGTGGGAATTACGCAAAGCATTAGGGTAATTGCAAGCTTTGCTGATTCGGGGTTCTGTGCATGAAGGTCACCGTCATACTTTGAAATACCGAGAGAAGCAAAGAGAATAATTGTCTGAAGAGTATATGCCATTTTCTGAAGGAAGCCCTTCATTGAGAAGGTGATTGACTCTGCACGGAAGCCCATTTTGAACTCACCGTAGTCAACAACGTCTGCAAGGAATACAGTCTGTGCAATAAACATTGAAGCCATGCCGATAGCACAAATGAGATAGAAAATGTTCATAACCATAAGATTATCTGCAAAAGCACCAACAGAAATGCCAAGGTAACCTACTGCAGCAACAAGAAGTGATACCTGATATGCTCTTCTCTTTGACATATACTTCTGAAGGAAGGGAAGAAGCAGAAGACCGACAACAGAGCCCACAGCCTGGAAGGTTGAGAACATTGACTGCTTTTTAGGATCACCGACAACAACGTCAAAATAGTATGCGGCAACACCTGAGGTAAGATACCAGCCTGCATTTGAAATCATTGCAAAGAGCATAAATACAAGAAGCTGGTCGTTTGATTTAATAATCTGTATAGCCTTTTTGAAGGAGAATTTTTCCGCTGCCTTTGTTGTCTGTGTTTCTTTAGTTGTTGCAACAGAAAGGCTTGAGAAGAATACAAGACATGCTGCACATACCAAAGCACAGATGAAGAAGCTTCGCTGGTCGAAAACCTTTGTTGTTTCACCGCTTTCGGGATCAAGAGATGTTGTAAGGCTGACTGCAGACATAAGAATAGGAGCACCGAGTGAAACGATACCCTGACCGAGACCTGAGAACATTCTTGCAAGGGTTGAAATGAGGCTTCTTTCCTTGGGGTCACTTGTAAATGAAGGCACCATTGACCAGTAAGGAATGTCTGCAAGAGTATTTGTCATACCCCAACCTACATACATAAGTGCAACATATGCACAAAGCGCAATACCGCTTAATTTAAAGGGATTTGAAAAAAGGAAAATAAGTACAATAGCGTTAAGGATAGAGCCACGCAGAATCCAGGGTCTGTACTTACCCATTTTTGTGTTTGTGTTATCAACAATTGTACCCATCATAGGGTCGTTGATACCGTCCCATAATCTTGCAATGGGTGTAAGCACAAGCAAAAAGCCCGGCTTAAGCTTAAGAACGTTTGTAAGATACTGAGCAAGGAAGGAATAGAACATACCGTAGCTCAGGTCGAGACCGATAGCACCTACACCGTAGCCAAGCTTACTTTTGATGAATTTAATAGTGTTCATTAGTTTCTCCTTTCACTTTTGAATGTTTTTGTTTTATAATCCGCACCTCAGCACCCGACGGTACCGATGTGTCCTCACAGCAGATTGCAAAAACATGGTCCTGCAAATCCACACAGCTGAAGCACATACCGTAGGCACTGAAACCTTTTTTATTATAATATTCCGAAAAGTCGTATCGGTCAAGTCCTCCGGATAAGCCCTCACCGGAAAACTTGAGAGCACTTTCCTTAAGAGCCCAGATTGCGGTAAAATCGCGGTCCTTGTTTTTGCTTTCTTCAAGCACTCTGCACTCCTGCGAAGTGAAAAAGCGTTTTACTATCTTTTCGTTATAAGGCTTTATCTGCTGAATATCACAGCCGACGTTTTCATCACCGCAGACACACATAACCTCATTTCCGCTGTGGCTGATGTTAAAACGGATTTTGCTGTCAACAACAAAGGGCTTTCCGTTTTTATCACAGTCAACAAGAAAATCCGTAATGCCGAAATTACGCTTGATAAGATTACGCAAAAGTGCTTTTGAAACAACGGACTCTGCACTTTTGATGTTCACCTTTTCGGTAACATAAGGACGTATTTTTTCTCTGAGCCTGTCAATATCCGAGGGCTCCATAATTGAAATGTCAAATATTGAATAAAAAAGCATATCAGCTTT
>JBGVGP010000256.1:0-2764 GCA_045121735.1 Acutalibacteraceae bacterium | reverse complement strand
CAACATTATGAAGCACCCGCAGATAGCCCTTGCACCCACTCTTGCAGGCGCGGTGCTCGGTCCGGTTTCAACCTGCCTTTTAAAAATGACAAACACTCCCTCGGGCGCAGGTATGGGCACAAGCGGACTTGTAGGTCAGTTCGGTGCTTATTCCGCAATGGCTGAAAGCTTCGGTCAAACCGAAACAGTAATAATCATTGCAGTGATGCATTTTATTGCCCCTGCAATTTTAAGCCTAATGTTCCATTGGGCATTCAAAAAACTCGGCCTTGTAAAGGATTCTTATCTTGCACTTGAAAAAATTTAAAGGAGAAGCTTATGAACGTATTTGATTTTGACGAAACAATTTTTGACGGTGACACCGCCTTTGAGTTTGTTACAGAATTTGTAAAAAAGCATCCTAAGCTTTTAAAGCTTACCCCCGATATTATAAAGGTGGTGCGTGACTATAAAAACCTCACCTTCCGCTTTGAGGACCTTGTAGACAATTACGGTCCGATGATAAGTGAGTTTATCATTTCGGAGAATGTTGATGCAAAGCAGCTTGCAAAGGAATTCTGGGATAAGCGTGAGCACAAAATCAAGCCCTTCTACTTTGAAATTCAGAAGGAGGATGACCTTGTAATCAGTGCTTCACCTACATTTATGCTTGAGGAAATCTGCAACCGTATCGGCATAAAGCATTTCCTCGGTACAGAAATGAACCTTGAAAAGGGTACCTTTGAGCGTTGGTGCTTCCGTGACAAGAAGATAGAATTTTTCCGTGAGGCATACCCCGACGGAATTATTGACGACTTTTACACCGACTCCCTTCACGATGAATTCCTTTTCCCTTATGCAAAAAGAGTTTTCCTTGTTAAGGGTCACAAGATAACACAGATAAAGTAATATGGAAAGACTTGATAAAATTATCGCCTCTCAGGGGAAATATTCCCGCAGTGAGGTTAAAAAGCTTGTAAAGGCAGGTCTTGTCAAGGTCAACGGCAAGGTTGTCAAGGCATCTGACATCAAGTGTGACACCGTTGCCGATGAGATAATTGTTGACGGTGTCAGCCTTAATTATAAAAAGCATATCTATATTATGCTCAACAAGCCTAAGGGCGTAATCAGCGCTACAGAGGACCCGACACAGAAAACCGTTATTGACCTTGTACCTCCCGAGCTTAAAAGGGCAGGACTTTTTCCTGCAGGCAGACTTGACGGAGACACCACAGGCTTTGTGCTTATCACCGATGACGGTGATTTTGCCCACCGTATACTCTCTCCTAAAAATCACATAATGAAAACCTACCACGCAACCCTGCGAAGACCTCTTACCGATGACGACATCGTAAAATTCAAGGAAGGTCTTACCCTCGGTGACGGCACAAAATGCCTTGAGGCTCATGTGAGAATGCTGCCCGACAGAGAAAATACAGCAGAGGTTATAATCTGTGAGGGTAAGTATCACCAGGTGAAGAGAATGTTTGCTTCTCTTGACAATAAGGTGCTTGAGCTCAGGCGTGTGAAAATGGGCGAGCTCGACCTTGACGAAAGCCTCCCTGAGGGCTGCTGCCGTGAGCTTACAGCTGAAGAGCTTGAGCTGGTGCAATGTTGAATTCGCAATTCGCAATGCGCAATTCGCAATCGCGCCCGACATCCCGGATAAAGGGTTCTGATGTTCCGCCACGTAAAATAATGATTGTAAAAAATTAAAGCAGGTGTTTAATACGAAAAAACACCTGCTCATTTTTATTTGGCGGTTACTCATTACCCTCTTCCGAAGAGTTCCCCGCGATTGCGCATTGCGCATTGCGAATTGCGAATTGCTGACAAATCCTCTCCACACATTCCTCTGCGGTAAGTCCTGTACAGTCAAGGGTTATGTCGGCATATTTTTCGTAAAGGGGAAGTCTCTCCTTATAAAGGTCAGCTACGGTTGTGCCTTTTTTCATGGCAACGCCGCGAGTCTTTATGTTGGAAAGCCTCTTTTCAAGCTCACTTACGTCTACGTTAAGAAAAACAACTGTGCTTGTTTCCTTAAGCTTTGCCATAGCTTCTTCGCCGTAAACCACGCTTCCGCCCGTTGCAATTACTGCATTTTCAAAATCCTGGTCGCAGACAATGTCATTTTCAAGCTTCAGAAAGCCGTCGGTGCCTCTTTCTTCAATGATGTCACAAAGGCTTTTGCCTGTCTTTTTCTGTATAATAAGGTCGGTGTCTGTAAAGTCACAAAGCAGACTTTTTGCAAGAATAACACCGATGGTGCTTTTGCCTGCACCGGGCATACCGATAAGGGTTATGTTTTTCATTTTAATCTCCTTTATACGGATTTTTTACAACTTTATAAACTGAATGATAACATAAAAAAATGTCCCTTTCAAGTGCAAAGAACAGTTTAGTGTAGTAAAACAGCAAAAATATACATATTTCGGCGATATATATTGCATAAATATACACATTGTCGAAAGTTTTACCACGATTTTTTATAAAAATTCTCTTTTCTATTGACAAAAAGGGGTCGGATGTATTACAATAGTAAAAATGTGAAATGCACAGGAGCTTTGTGTGTTTCAGCTTTATTAAATTTTTAAAACGGAGGTAAACAAACATGAAAAAGATTTTAGCAGCTCTTCTTGCAGCTCTCATGCTCTTCACACTTGCAGCATGTGGCGGTAACGGTGATGAAACAACCGAGCCTTCAGCTGACGCTTCAACAAGCGCTCCTGCAGCTGACGAGGGCACAACAGAAGAAAAGAATGACGAAATCATCAAAACAATCACA
>JBGVGP010000255.1:0-26443 GCA_045121735.1 Acutalibacteraceae bacterium | reverse complement strand
CTTCAACCATTTGCTGCATACGGTTAAACCCGCTTCTATCAAAACTTGTACCCGAAATACCGTCATCAATGAAAAACATTGTATTTTTGTATCCGTGTTTTTTACAGTAATCAAGTAAAATCTGTTTCTGATTGGATATACTGTTTGACTCATCTTCTCTGCCGTTCTTCTTTTTGGATTTATCATCCTTTATATCTTCAACTGAAAGTCGGCAGTAAAGAGCCGTAATTAATTCATCATTTATTGTTTGTCCTGAAATATTTGTTGCAGTTGTCATTAAAAATTCTCCTTTCCGACAACCGGACATCGCAAGGATCTTCACATTTTACAATGTCCGATTGTCTTTTTTCAAATGTGTGATATTACAATAATTTTTCAGACAATATCAGTTCCTTGAACTGTTCAAAGATACACTGTCTGCCTTTGGGATTGAAATGCGTAGAAACCTCGTAGGTTGTACCACCGATTTTCATTTTAAAGGTTTCTTCACCGAAACGGCGTATTTTGCTACGGTCAACAACAGCTTCATCACTGCGGGAAGTCATAATATCAGAAATACTTGAAAGCTCGTTTTCATCAATCGGCTCAGGCGGTAAAACGAATATTGTTTTGTTATCGGGAAATATCTCTTTCAATTATCTCACCTCGCATCCCTATCACGGTTTCTCTGTCGCTGAAGGTATTTGTGGTAATATTCCAGAGCCTTTAGTATATGCTCTTCTTTCTGTTGCTTGGTGTAACTCTTACCGAAGAACTTGTTAATGCGTTCTTCAGGTATTTTAATAGCTTCTGCCTGATTAGGCTTTGGTGCTGTCAAAATTGCTAACACCGTATCAGCGTTAAGCTGATTCTCCTCCGAGAGCTTACGCATTTTCTGTGCCTGTGCAAGTGAGGGAGTGACCTCATCACTCTCATAGGTTTCAAAAATCATCATCTGCTCTTCAGGAGTAAGATATGAAAGTTCAACCGCAGGTCGCATTGCAATTCTTCCTTCATCCACAAGGTTAAGAAGCGATTTTTCAAGGTTTGTCAGACGTATATACCTTTTGATTTGGGTTGCACTGTCTTCGCTGTCCTGTGAGATTTTTTCTGCAGAGCTCAACTTTGGACCCATTGGGTCCGAAGTTAAATCAGTGCGTTTGCCCTGCTTTTTAAGAGCATCCATTTTCATCTTGTATGCGAAGGCTTTTTCCGATGGAAGAATATGCTCTCGGTGCAGATTACTGTCAACAAGGATAATATCTGCTTCTTCCTTACTAATAGACAGAACTACCACTGGCACCTCTGCCATTTCAAGCCTTGTCGCTGCAAGGTATCTTCTGTGACCTGATACTATTTCAAACACATCCGCCTTATCGTCCTTTCGCACCATAAGAGGCTGTATAATGCCATTTTCACGGATACTGTCTTCCAACGGCTTCATATCTTCCTCACGGCACTTGTACGGATTTTTGAAATTCGGCACTATACTACTCACAGGCATATTTACGATTTCTGTAGTTTGAGGCTTTACTGCCTCTGTTTCTTCTGTTTTTCCAAACAGTTCATCAATAAAATTATCTTCTTTATTCATTTAATTACCTCTCTTTTTTGATTTCTATATTTTTGTTGGTTTTCTCTTTTCGGACAGTTTTCAGCACATCCGAGATAAATGTTTTTACTCTTTCAGGCATCAGCCTCAATGCCTCAAGATACGGAGCACAGACCTGTTCAAGTTCATGAAGCCTTGCACTCAGCCTGTTTATTCTGCCTTGCAAATCCCAAACCTTGTTTTGAAGCTTTTTGTTTTCCTGTTCAAGGTCATAAATCTTACTCCTTGCCGCAACGGACTGCTTTGCCATATTACTCAGGTCATTGAAATCTTCACTTGAAATTGTTACTTTCCCCGTAAGCGTTTTCTTACCCATACCGTCTATCTCGTTAAATGTTTTATGCACGGTCTGAATAGTGTCGTATCTGACTTCTTCCTTTTCAACCTGACTTTTGATTTCTTCAAGGCGTTTCTTATCCTGCTGTATTTCATATTGCAGACAAGACAGATGTTCAGCTGTACTGCCTTTTTCACCACGGATGAAATCGTTGAAACCGGCTTTTTGCATATGATTGAAGAAATCATCCTGCAGGATACTGTAAGAAGGAATCAGTATAGGCTTACCTTTTTCGTTGAATATGACATTACCGTTTTCATCAAGCGCCTGTGGGGACTTCCATTTCTTTGAATGGCTGATTTGATTGACGGTTTCTTTAACTGTACCAACAAGTGATTTGTCCTTACACCGCTTTGTCCACAGTATTTGTTTCTCAACAACAGGCAGAGCTACAAGGTGCATATGATAGTGATACACAGGTTTTCCGTATTGTTCTGTGAGAGCCACATTCAGTTCATCAGCATGCATTACGGCAGAGATGATATTCTGTTCACCATATAAGGCAACTGCAAAGCTGTAGGCTTCTGCATAAAACTCTTTGGCATATTCATAACCGCCGTGTTTTTCAAAGTAATCTGTGTTGACATCAAATATCATTTCATCAAATACTTTGGCATCAGCTTTCAGACCTCGCATACAGACTTTCTTTTCGGAAATGAGCTTATTCAGTTGTTCGTTGTAGGTCAGTTCACCGCAGCTCTTGAAATGCACATTCATATCAGAACGAGACATATCAACATTCATATTTGCGTAAGACTCATTCTTTCTTTCGTTGTGTCGTTCACATTTACCGATTGAGCTTTGTGTATGAGTAACAACTCTTGCTACACTGTAATTTTTCTTTGACATAGGTTTTACCTCCTTTCTGCATTACTGCTTTATTTGTTCCGCTAACTTTCGTTGAAAGTGCGTAACCCACTATGACACTTTCAGCCGTGAACGTCTGCAAAGATGTCAGTGGGCTCTGCGAGGCTCATAAACTAAAATTTCTCGCTTTTCAAGGGAGCGACAAACTTTAGTTGCGAATTACTCCGCAGACGAGCTTCGCTATGTACGGGTGGCTGTAGTATCCTTTATACCGTGTTCTGTTTGTGGGGGCAGTTATTAAATAAAGAAATTGCACCTAAAGGTAATGGGAATAAGTCACATAAATTTGTTCCTGATTTTCAGAAATACTTTTCAGAAAACAAAAAAGCCGTCACATAGACAGCACAAATAGCGGGAAGACATTTCATCCTCTCGCACAGTTTGCACTGAAACTATGTAACGGCTTAAAATTTTAAGCGCTGATTGTCCGTATGTTACTGACCGAGCATCGGACTATACTTATTCGGTCAGATAATATGTGTTGGCATAAAGCCAATAAGTAAAAAATATGTGTTTCAGTTTGTATTCAGTTGTAGGGCAAATACATTATTTACCAATTTAATATTATAAAGAACATTTGTTCTTTTGTCAATGATTTTCTACAAATTTCTTGCCGTTTCACCTGAAATAGTTCCTGCCTCGGAATCACACCGCAGCGTTGCCTTGCTCGTATCATCGCAAAGTCGTATCACTTTCAGACGGTCATTCAGTTGTCAAGGTGCATAAAAACAAAAAAGTCCTCACCTCCGATGAACAGAGGAAAGGACTTATATCGTCGATACCGCATAAAAGGAAACAAAAAAACACCGCAGAAATAAGTACAGATTGCCTCTGTTCTTATCTTCATACGGTGCTTGGGTAGTCAATATAAATTGCTCCGCTTACGCGCTACAAAGTTATTTGTATTAAATTGTGCCTTAAGTATACAGAACTGATACATACTTGTCAATAGGTTTTTGTAAATTAAAGTTCGTGTTGTCGGAAAAGTTTTAACATTGGTTGCATTTTATTTTGGATTTATTATAAGATTTTTGCATATATTGAATTTCGAGTAATATGTATGATAAAATTAATTCGTAAAATTATAATACTTAATGATAATACAAAAAGTTGATAAATAATTGATAATTATGATTTAGTCTGCATTATGGAGGTGTGTTTATGAAAGATAAAATTTTAATTGTCGATGATGAAGCCGACATTGTTTCTATGTTGAAGGATTATTTTGAATTAAATGGCTTTGATACCATAACAGCAGTTAATGGCTTGGAGGCAATTCAAAAAGCAGAAAGGCAACCAGATATTATTCTGTTGGATATAAATATGCCCGATATTGACGGAATGGAAGTATGTATGCGGATACGGGATTTTGTGTCTTGTCCTATTCTGTTTTTAACTGCAAGGATTGAGGACAGTGATAAAATAAAAGGCTTTGGTGTTGGAGCAGATGACTACATTGTAAAACCTTTTTCAATAGATGAACTTGGTGCAAGGGTGTCTGCTCATTTAAGGCGTGAACGCCGACAGAGAGAGTCTGCAAAAGTTCGATTTGATGATAAGCTGGCAATAGATTATACGGAGAGAAGCCTTTACTATAACGGAACGCAGATTTCTCTTGCAAAAAAAGAATTTGACATCATAGAACTCTTATCGCAGCATATCGGTCAGGTTTTCAGCAAGGAACGAATATATGAGCTTGTATGGGATTATGACAGCGAGGGCGATAGTTCTGTCATAGCGGAACACATCAGACGCATTCGCTCTAAATTTGCAAAAGCAGATATGAAGCCATATATTGAAACAGTTTGGGGAGTAGGTTACAAATGGGTAAAATAAAGAAATTGTTCAAAAAGAAGTCGATAAAAACTGCTTTTGTGGTATATATGCTTGTCTGTATATTATCTGCACTTTTTTTCTCTTTGGTTTTGTCTAACATCTGTCAATTCGGTCAAAGCCAGATTTACAAAAAATATCAGACAGAGTATGAGAAATCGGCGTATTACTTCGAAATGGAAAATCAAGACAGTAATAACAGTCATGGCGTATTGAGCTATTATACATACGATATTCGCACTTTGTTTACGCCCTTTGAACTTAGTGTATATGATATGTTGGGAATTTTCAGTATTGCCTGCTATCCAATTTGTTTTATTCTATGTATCAGCATTACAAGTATGTTGTTCTATAAAAAGCAGTTGCAAAAACCGTTGGAAATACTTAGCAATGCAGCGGATAATATAACGGACAACAATTTTGATTTTAGTATTGCCTATGATAAAGATAATGAACTTGGAAAACTATGTGCATCATTTGAAAAAATGCGTGTTGCCCTAAAGGAAAACAATATAGAAATGTGGCGACAGATGGAGGAACGCAAACGCCTAAATGCTGCTTTTGCTCACGATTTAAGAACACCTTTAACCGTTCTGAAAGGACAAAGCGAAATGCTTGCTCAGTATGCTCCTAAAATGTCTGAGGATAAAATTGTTTCTACCGCTGAAATGATGAAACGCCATATTATCAGACTTGAAGCCTATGTTAGCACAATGAATGATTTACAACGATTAGAGGACATTGAGGTTAAGAAAGCGGTAGTAGAAGTAAAAGAGTTTGAACATCAGATGCGTACTACAAGTACAGCAATCTGTAATGAAAAAGAATTTGCATTATTTCAAAATCTTCCAGATACTCAAAGTCTAAAAATAGATATATCAGTTATTATGCAAGTGTATGAAAATTTGTTATCCAATGCTATGCGATATGCAAAAAAGAAAATTGAAGTAACTGTTGATGAAGAAGATGATTACTTAATGCTAACGGTTGCAGATGATGGTGTAGGATTTACTTCTAAGGATTTATCAAATGCAATGAAACCATTTTACAAAGCAGAAAGCGAGCCGAATAATGAACATTTTGGAATGGGACTGAATATATGCAAAACGCTTTGTGAAAAACACGGCGGTTATCTTCAAATATCAAATGAGAATGGTGCAAAAGTTGTTGCAGCATTTAAGGAATAAGGTGTGAATAAAAACTTCTTGTCAGAGATGGCAGGAAGTTTTTGTCTTGTAGATAAAAAGTTGAAAATTACCCTGTATGATAAAGAACATAAGATGAAAAACATCTTTGAAAGGAGTTCTGACAATGGAAAATTGTATTGAAATCAAAGAGTTAAATAAGTTTTATGGCAAGAAAAAGCAGGCATTATCAAATGTCAATCTGACTATCGAACAGGGAATGTTCGGATTGCTCGGTAGAAACGGAGCAGGAAAAACAACGCTGATGAAAACACTTGCAACCTTGCTTCAGAAACAAAGCGGGAGCATTTCTGTATGCGGTATTCCGATAGAAAACGCAAAGGCAATCAGAAAAATTGTCGGCTATCTTCCGCAGGATTTTTCAATGTATCCTACGATGAGTGTAATAGAAGCGATGGACTATCTGGGTATTCTTTCTGGCATTGGTACTAAGGAACGCAAAGAGCGTATTGAGTTGTTGCTAAAAAAGGTTAATCTTACCGAACATAAAAACAAAAAAGTCAAAGCATTGTCTGGCGGTATGAAACGCAGACTTGGTATCGCACAGGCATTGTTAAATGACCCTAAAGTTTTAATCGTTGACGAGCCTACCGCTGGACTTGACCCAGAGGAAAGAATACGCTTCCGTAATCTTCTTTGCGATGTGGCAGAAGAAAGAATTGTTATACTTTCCACGCATATTGTCGGAGATATTGAAGCCACTTGCGAAAATCTGGCTATTCTGAACGAGGGGAGCATTTTATATTGCGGAACGGTGTCAGATTTGCTTGATACAGCAAAAGGTAAAGTTTTTTCTAAAACCGTTGATAAGCGTGATTTGCCAAAATTGAAAGAGGAATATAACATTATCGGTATGCACTCACAGGGCAACAAAACTTATATTCGCTTTTTATCTGATGTTCCTTTCCCCGATGCGGAAAGTTGTGAGCCGAATATTGAAGATGCGTATATGTTGTACCTTTGGCATAACGGAGCAACAACAGAACTTTCTGGAGGTGAAGAATAATGCTTTTGGGGAAAGAAATTAAAAAGACGGTTTTATCAATCACTTTCGCTGTATTCATAATTGCCTTGTTGGTACTGCCAATCAGCCAAGATGTATTGAGCTTTTCTGATAAGATAATCACAGTTCCACAGCAGGGAGAGGATTACGGCATACAGCAGAAAGAAGTTCCAGAATTGATAATGCCTGCGGCATTTTCTTCCCTTTACAAAGAATTTACCGCAAATGAATATATTGCTTATCCTATCGGATTTTACAAGAATGTAAAGCTGAATGATACTGACCGAGAAAAAATGGCAGAAATTATATCAACGCTTTCCGGCGTTCCTGTTGATGATTTGCTTGGCTATGATGTAAATTCTAATTTCCAAAACAAAATGGAAATTACTTTAGACGAAAGCCAGAATTATTCCGAACAGGAAGATGGGTCGATTATCATCATCAAAAACGACGAAGCATCTGAAACGAAAAGCAATATTGAAGTTACTTTGTCCGCTGATATTTCCTATGAGGAATTTAAGGAGTGTATGAAGCAGGCTGACGATTTAATCGGCGGTGGCTCTAATTACTCGGAGAATAGTCTGCTTAATTTCAGTTATGTTGCAGTCACTTATGAAGAAGCAGTCGAAAGTTATAATCTTGTAGCGAGTACAGACAAATTCACAGGAGCGTATGCCCGTTTGTTTTGTGACTATGTAGGTATTATCCTGTCCATACTCCCCGTATTTATCGCTGCTTCAGTATGCTTGAAAGATAGACGAGCAAAAATGAATGATTTAATCTATGCACGAAAAACATCATCATTCAAGTTGATTTTATCTCGGTACTTTGCCGTTATTATAGCCGTAATGCTTCCTACTGTTATTTTAGCGTATATCTCTAACAGTACCGTATGGGGACAATACAGCGGAATGAGCCTTGATTATTTTGCACCACTCAAATATGCGATTAGTTGGCTTATGCCATCTGTTATGATTGCAGCGGCAATCGGTATGTTTTTCACAGAACTTACAGGAACGCCTATTGCAATAGCAATACAAGGATTGTGGTGGTTTATTGACTTAAATGCAGGAGTGAGCAGATTGAGAGGTGTTCATAACCTGTTTGAATTAACACCTCGTCACAATTCATTGGGAAATACACAAATCTTTCTTGATGAATTTAATACTCTCACCACAAACAGACTGATTATTGCAGGTGTAGCATTACTGTTTATTGTTGCTACGGTATTCGTATATGAACAAAAAAGGAGGGGAAAATTTGGTGGTTACGGAAAAATCAAAAAGCACATTACAAGTCTGGCAAATCGCAAGAGTAAATCTGCGGCATAATTTTTTGCCTTTGCTTTTGCTCTCTGCTGTCATAATGATACTGACCCCTATTTTGTTCGGAACAACAGGTCTGGATAGTAAAGCCGCAGCCGTTCCGCTTGAAATGCTTATTTCAATCATCGGTATTATCCTGCTTGTTCCGATTTTTCAACCAGAGCAAGATGATGAGATAAAAAACATTGTAGCATCGAAATACATTGATAGCACCTATGTCCATTTAATAAGGGTTGCTTATTCAATTATAGGGATTATCCTGTTAGTTCGGGCTTTCTCGTTATTTATGTTTGTGTGCGGTTGTGAAATTACGATTGAACTTATCGGAGGAACGATTGCTGATGCAATGTTTTTAGGTGCAATCGGATTGCTTACATCAGCGATTACAAGCAATATGCCCGTGTCTTTTATGATACCGCTTTTGTATTATGTATTAAATCTTACGATGAAAAGCAAACTTGGAAACTTTAATCTGTTTTCGATGATGAACGGAAATTATCAACCCAATATCTGGCTTTTTATTTCAAGTTTAATATTAGTTTTTGTTTCAATTATGATAAAGAAAATGTTTTCTAAAAAATGATAGATAAAGTATTTATAATGTTGTAATGGTAGTATTTATATGTACTATATTAAAAATCAGTCATATAAAAACCTCTCCGAGACGATTAAATCTCTGAGAGGTTTTCTTATGTTTATGTTAGGGTACAAATAGTACTTAACGTTTTGTATATGGCATATTAATTTAAGTTGATTTTCATCTTTCAGTTGTTCGGTTATACTTTCGGCATTTTTCATCTGCTTAACAAGAGTATCAAACATATCTCGTACCGGGGCTGCAATATCAGATATTAATATCCTATCTTCAATTTATCTTTTCGTAACAATTAGTCATTTCTTTTATCAATCAATTTTGGCAAATCCTTTTCAAGAATAAAATCAGTAATAATGTGAATATTTATAAGTTCATCATTGACAGTCAAAAAAGTGTACTTTGTTGTATATCCCATCTCACCTGTAAAACTGATGGTAGAAGCTATTATCATTCCAAATACATGGATTTTTGTGCCGTGCATTGTTTCGCAGTCAAGTAATAAAACACTACCCATACTACCACCAGAAATATGCATGTTTATATCTTGTATCAACACTTTATAACGCTCAACAACTCTATTGGAAGTTTTATTTTCAATGTTTATGATGTTATCGTTATTAAGAACTATCAAAGAATCGCCACAAATCGCTTCATAAAACAAATTACAAGTCATACGCAATGATTCTCTCAATGCAAAAATAAGAATTGATACACTAAGCATTACATCTTCAACATTTTTATATCCACTCAAGTTCCTTGAAGAAAATTCGTCTATATCCGAATTTGAGATGTCATCATAACTTTTTTTTATTTCTTTTCCAGTAAGTTCAATTAAAGTAATTGTTTGTTCAAATGGTATGTTTTCAAAAAGTGCCGTTAAATTAGATTTTATTAACGCTTGATAAACCTTTCCATTTTTAAATGCTTCAACTGCTGATTGCATTTCTTCATCAGTTAAAAGTCTCTCTCCAGAATCATCAAAAGAAACTTTTTTGAATATAGAATATGGATTCATACACTCCGCTATAGCGGATGATTTTGATTTAAAATCAGACAAACATAAGTAAATAAATCTAACCAATGTTCTATGTCCAATTTCTATTGTTTCACGTTCTTCTTTTGTCAGTTTTTCGACACTGATTGGTACTTGTTTGTTTATTGTTTCAACATTTTCATCAACATATAAGTAACCATGAAATTGATTGTTGCTATGCTTAGCAGCATAAGCAAAATCCCCGTGCTTGGTGTTTTTTATTTCACCTGTTTCTTTGTTTTCAGTAGAAATAGACATATCTCTAATTAACGAAGATATACCATGTGATTTTTCTATAGTTTGGAGTTTTTTACATATTTTAAAAACTTCTGTTCTAAAATTAGACATGGAAATGTTTCCTTTCTATTAAATTAAATTTTTGCTTTGTTAAGCAATATGTCTCGTTCTTTTTGTTGTAGAACTTCTCTTTTAATAAGTTCTTTAACTTCGTGTTCGCTAACATGCTTAACTGTATCTATAGGTTGATATTTATCTGATACGTACAGCACTTTTTTGTTCAGTAAACGGTCCAAAACTATGTTTGGAATAATACGTCTTGCAAAAAACAAAAACTTTTCTATTAACAGTTTTTCTCCAGTTGTGTCCTTTTGAACAAAGGGACTCCATTTTTCAGGGTAATATCTACACAACGATGCAAGAACAAACAATGAAACATACATATTGATTACCGTAGGAACAGTTATCTTCTTAGAATCTTTCAAATGAGCAGCACGCAAATATGGCTGTCCTGAATATGAAAATTCACTTATATCCTTACCATTAATTTTGTGGCGTAGAACAAAATACTCCTCATTGCTATCATGCTTCCTTGCTGAAGTAGGACGCAAATATGATTTATCAAATCCATCAACACTACAAAGTTGTTCGATTATTTGTTCTTTATTATCTTCTGTATAATATACTTTTTCAACTTTTCCATCTTGTGTATTGAACACATCCAACAATATTATTTTACCAATATCATCCTTATAACAATTCACATAATCGTCATGTATCTCTGCAATTGAATCCAAAAATTCTTTTAAATACCAATCGCCATATTCAGTTAAATTAATAGTAAATCCAAATGATTTACTAAAAATATGTACACCACCACTGTCCGCACTTAAAAAAGATATTTTAGTATCTGCCATATTACTTATATCATCGGGGTGGATTTTCATACCATGGTTTTTTATGTCACATTTTTCTCCACTCATCAATACGCTCATACCGTTCAATAGATTTGTTGAACCATAATACAAAAGCAATGGTGCGATTTGAAGATTGGCTTCTTTTGCTAATTTATAATACTCAAAAGATTGCAGAAAAGAGCCAGTTATTATATTAATTAGTTCATCATCATAGCTTAAGCCATTTTGTAATAGATATTTCTTGACATTTTCATCATACGAAAATGTCAACAATTCACGCCACAAATCATTTTCAGGGTTTTCTGAAAATACTCTTTTAGTTGAATTATACATTATATACCTCTTTCACTTATTCAATAAGGTCTATTTTGATAATTATATCACAGAATTACAAATAAAGCAATTTGACGAATATAACTTAAAATGATAGCAGAAAATTCTTCCTGCTACCATTTTTTGATTAGCTATAAATTATATCATTAGTTACTATTCCTGTAGCCCTGTTACAGATATTATTCATCCGACCAATCCATTCCATTTGATTTTCTTCTTTAAGGTACTCGGTCACACCTTCTGCGGTTTTCATCTGTTCAACAAGTGCATCAAATATATCTTGTGCCTGTTTTTCTACCTCGGCACAGTGCTGATAAAGTTTACCTTGGGTGAGCAACAAGTTAAAAAATACTCGGTTATGTTTTTCAAGATGATCCTTATGTAACATACCCCATTTGCCAAGCCTGACGCTTGCTTCTTCGGGTGGTAAAACGAGGTTCGGGATTAAATAATCACCAACCTGACGATATTGGATTGTGTTTTGATTTGACATAACAAGTCCTCCTTTAAATTTTGTACTTTAATTGTACAAATTAAAGAAGGATTTGTCTAATGTGCAAACATGAAGAAAAAGAGAGAAGCCGAAACTTCTCTCTGATTTTCTTTCCTTGCAACGCCCATAAGTTAGTATTTTGAAATTACTGCCTTATGTGGCGTCAGCAAACGGGCGTCACTTTTTATGCTTAACTTATGCCTTGTCTGCGCAGCCGAGAACTGTTTCAATCTTGTGTGAAACAACGCCTTCAATAGCGTCTCTTGCGGGAGTAAGGTACTGTCTGGGGTCGAAGTGCTTGGGGTTCTGAGCGAAGTGCTTACGGATAGCAGCTGTCATTGCGATACGAATATCGGAGTCAACGTTGATCTTACAAACTGCCATTGAAGCTGCTTTACGAAGCATTTCTTCGGGGATACCGATAGCGTCGGGCATTTCGCCGCCGAACTCGTTGATTGTCTTAACGTCGTCCTGGTTAACTGATGAAGCACCGTGGAGAACGATGGGGAAGCCGGGAAGCTTTTCTTCGATTTCCTTGAGGATGTCGAAACGGAGCTGGGGCTTCTGTCCGGGCTTGAACTTGTAAGCACCGTGGCTTGTACCGATAGCAATAGCAAGTGAGTCAACACCTGTTCTTGTAACGAAATCGTAAACCTGTGCGGGATCTGTGAAGTTAGCGTCCTCTTCGCTTACGTTAACGTCGTCTTCGATACCTGCAAGCTGACCGAGCTCACCTTCAACAACAACGCCGCGTGCGTGTGCGTAGTCAACAACCTTCTTTGTAAGAGCAACGTTCTCTTCGTAATCGAGGTGTGAGCCGTCGATCATAACTGATGTGAAGCCGCCGTCGATGCATGATTTACATGTTTCAAAGTCGGGGCCGTGGTCAAGGTGAAGAGCGATGGGAAGACCTGTTTCTTCAGCTGCTGCCTTTACCATTGCTACAAGGTAGCCGTGTGAAGCGTACTTTCTTGCGCCTGCTGAAACCTGAAGAATAACGGGTGAGTTGTTCTTCTTTGCAGCTCTTGTGATGCCCTGGATGATTTCCATGTTGTTTACGTTGAAGGCACCGATAGCGTAGCCACCCTTGTAAGCATCTTCAAACATCTTTTTTGTTGTAACTAATGCCATGATTATTACTCCTTTATGTAAATTGATTTTAAAATAATTTGCTAAAAAATTATACAATAAATAAGCTTTATTGTCAAGCAGTGGGGGTATAAGTGATTGCAAAGCAGTGTGAACGGATTCTGCCGCCCAGAAGCTTGATTCTGAAGTCGTTACCGGTCATAACCTTGTTGCCTACCTTGATTGAGGAAACGTAGCCGATGTCCTCTCTTACGGCTGCGTCATGTGAAATGATGCTAAGCCATGTTGCAGGGTCACCTGAAAGCTCAATGCCCTGCTCTGAAGCAAGTGCGCGAAGCTCGGAGCTTGAAATGGTAACTGTTGACTTGAAATTCTGGTCGTAATAGTCACCGATAGAGGTTCTTGCACCTGAAAGGTAGGTAACGCTTGTGCCGCTGTCCTTACCCCAGCAGTTGTAGTAGGAGGTGGTCTTACCCGCGCTCATTGCGTGATAGGGAGTAAGGGCTGTGGTGCCGTTGTTTTCAATGTAGGGGCCTATGGCAATTATAGCATCAACTGCGGCATAGGTGTTGGGTGAGGGTGTCTTGCCGTCTGCAAGGAAGGCGTGAGAGCTTTTTGTAAGCTTTGCAGTGAATACGGAATTTCTTTTTGCAACGGCTTCAGCGTTATAATATCTTGCAAAGGTGTAAAGCGCTACAACCTGTGCCTTGAGTGCCTCGAGGTTTGAGGAGGCAGGCATTTCTGCCTCAAGGGCTCTTGCAAGGTATTCTCTTGTTTCGTATTTCTTGCCCTCATAGGTGATTTTGTCGGGATATTTTTCGCCTGTTACTATGTAAGTCTTGCCCTCCGCGTCGTAGTAGTAGTGAGCAAGAATGTCTGCCCAGCTCCAGCCGAGACCTGCAAGGTAGTTGGCACCTGTCTGGCTCATACCTACGCCGTGACCGTAGCCGAAAACGTAGAAGGTGAAGTCACCGCTTGTTGATGATGAGGGTGCAGAGGTATCTGTAACGCTTACATCGGGGGCAACGGGCTCTGTAACGCCCTGGTTTACAACTCCGCCCTGATTTGCGGTAGCATCGAAGATGCTGTTGGTTGAGGGCTGTGTGGTTGTTGTTGAAGCCTCGCTTGATGTAATGGGGGGAAGAGTTGTTTCGGGCTCAGGCTTGCTTACAAGGCTAACAACAAGAATAATAGGAAGAATTACGGCAACTGCGAGTCCGCATATTGCAGCAATAAGCATATTCTTTGAAAGAGGCTTGTCCTTAGGGAGAGTGGATGTAGGCATTGACTTGGGTGTTTCGTCGGTCTCCTCCCACATCTTTCTCATATCCGAAAGTGTCTCAACGGTTTTTTCTGCCTTGGCCTTAACAAGACCTGAAAGCACGCTTAAGGCATGGGGAAGAATAACTGCAAGGTCCTCAGGGTTGGAGGTAGTAATCTTCTTTGCCTTTGCGGCGCCCTTATCAACCATAGCGGCGTAAGCAAAGTAAACCGTTTTGCCGTCCTCGTTTTCTGTTGAATAGATTTCTGAAACGGCACCGCCCATATCTGTACCGGCGTTGCTCATTGCCTCACGGGCGTGACGGATGATTTTTACTGATTCGGTTTCTGCTGTTGCTTCATCGTCGTATTCATCCTCGTCAATAACCTCAACGAAGCTGATTTTATCTGTAAGTCCGTCTATGCTGTCATAGAGGTTATAAACCCACATGGTTGCTTCACTTGTTGCAAGTGCAAGACGAAGGCTTGACTTGTCAAGAGCCTCTACCATTTCTTCAACGTGTGAACGGATGTCTGCCTGAGGCATTCTTATGGGAGGTCTTTCACCCCTTGAGAGTGCATCGAGAGGCTCGAGCACATCCTCAACAAGGCTGCCGAGAGCTGCGTCTATACGCATAAAGTCAAGAGGAAGGCAGGTGAGCTTACCGTGAAGCACATCTGCAGTAAAGCCGCAGTAAAGACCGTCGCTGGTGAAGTGATAAACGCTGCCGCGGGGTACAAGGCTGTGACCTGTAAGGTCAATGTCGGCAAGGTCTTCACCGGCGTGAAGAGTGATAAGGTCCTTGATTTCGTCGCTTTCGTACTCTTCAAGAAGAAGTCTTGAAATAAGGCTTCTTTTAAAGTTGTTGTAGTCTCTGCATTCAGCGGCAACAATTACATAGTCACCGTTCTGCGCGGCGAAAAGCACCTCGTCGCAAAGTGCCTCGCGTGAGGAAAAGGAAACGATGTTTTCGTCGCGAAGACCGAAGGGCTCTGCGGCAAGACCGATTTTATAAACCGTATCTGAGGAAAATGCTGAAATGTCATCCAATGTAAATAATCTTATCATTTTAACCTCCAACTTTTAGGAAATTTCCCATTGATAGGCCTCGGCAAAGGGATTCTTCTTGCCCTTTTCGTCGTAGTAGGCCTGGGGGAATCTCGGGTTAGTATTTTCAACTGCTTTGCTTGTGTCAACCTCGGTGCTTTCGCCGTCTCTTACAAGTCTTGCAACAACTACAAGTCTTGCGTTTTCAAAGTCCTTACAGCAGGTGGAAAGTGTAAGAAGCTTGTCTGAGGGCAGCACATCAACGCCTGTATCGTAAAGAGAGCGCTGGCTGAGCTGGTTGAGGTATGCCGTGGTGTTAAGCTCGTTGTTGAGATTTGTCCAGTAATAGGTGAACACGTAGCCGTTATCATCCTTGGGGTCAATGTTGGTTATAAAGGTTGCAATAACCTTGAAGCTGTAATCCTCGTAGATTGTGTTAAAGGTGATAACGGGAGCCTTTTTGTAGCCCTCGAGTGTTCTGTACTGGTCAAGCTTACCGAAGATTGAGCCGTCTCTCATATGGTGACCGTAAATAACGGTGTTTCCGTCAAGCTCACGTATCTGATTTGACGACGTAACAAAGGGACAGGCATATTTCGTATATTCGCCGTTGAAGTTTCTTTCAACATATTCGTTGTCGTTTTCGCCCTGAACAATGGGTGAGTCAAGCTCGGAGCCTTCTGCATAGAGGTAGCCGACGAAGTCGGTGTTCTGTGCATAGAGCTTTGCATATTTAAGCTGAAGGCCCTCGGGGAATACAACGTCGGGGTTTTCGGCCTTTATAGCCTCCCATTGCTCCTCAACGGAAAGAGGTCTTTCCTGAAGGGGGAGGGTTGTAGGAATCTCGTCCTTGGGCTTCTTGTTCTGAGAGTCCTCCTGAGTTGAGGGGAAGGTTGTAGGCTCGGTTATTATCATTCCCGAAATGTCGTTCATGAGCTTCTTGTTCTGTCGGTGGAGTCTGTACTCGTTTAAAAGCGTTGCACAGGCTATGACAATTGCCACAACTGAAATTACAAGCACTGAACGGCGTATGATTTCTCTCGGGGGGAGCTTTATATCGGGGAGAGTGAAGCTTGCCTTCGGCTGTTCTTCCTGCTGAACAAATTCCTCCTCGTCCTCGTATATTTCGTCAACACAGCTTTCCTCTGAAAGCTGTGACTGCTGACGCTCCTCGTCGGGGGTGAGCACGCTTTTTGCCTTTGAGGTCTGACCTGCTGTCATTATGTTGAATTCGTAGGTGCCGATTTCCATATCGTCAACCTTGAAGTCAGCAGTCTTGCTTTTTGCAGGTGCAGGAGCTCTTTTTCCTGAGCTGAGATTGATTTCCGAAAGGTCGATGCTTTGTGAAATATCACTCACACCAAAATCAGTGTAGCTTTCAACTTGCTCGTCCTTTTTGTCAAAGTCATCGCTTTGGAAAAGCACTCGTGTACCGGCTTCGTTCGGTCCGCCTTCAACGGGTGCGCTTTCAACGGGCACTGCAGGCTGCTGATATTGCACGGGTATATAGGGCTGCGGTGCATAAAAAACAGGAACAGGCTGTCCGTTGGCGTCGGGCTGATAAAATACGGGCTGCGGATAAAAGGCGGGCTGACCGTAGGGTGCGGCAGGCGCATTTTCCGTGGGAGCAGGTGTCTGCTTCTGAGCGATTACCCTTTTTTGTATCGGTGGCGGAGCCTGTTTTGCAGGACGCACGGGCTTACTTGCTGAAGCGGAGTCTTTTCGTGACACGGTCTGCTCCTGCTTGTCCTCTGAGGAAAAATCCTCCTGATAAATATTTCTCATTTTATAACTCCTTGAATGAGCTTATGAATTCTCTTATATCTGTACCCTCTGACCTTTTTTCAGGGTAGCTTAAAGCGCAAAGACGAAGCTCGTTAAGAGCGTTTGATGCGCTGACAAATCTGTTGTAATCTCGGCAGTCCTTACCGAAGTGTCCCGTGGTGAGCTTTTTGAGATAAAGAGCTTCACCGTCGGTTACGGCAATGTAAATTGTACCTACGGGAATATTGGGATCATCGCTTGTGGGTCCTGCCATTCCCGTTACGGAAACACCGAAGTCGGCACCGGAAAGCTCCTTTATGCCCAAAGCCATTTCAGCGGCAACAAGGGGGCTTACTGCGCCGAAGCGTTCAAGGCTTTCCCTTCTCACACCGAGTATTCTGTGCTTGATATCGTTTGAGTAGGAGACAACACCGCAGTGGAATACCTCCGAGGCACCTGAAATATCGGTTATTCTTTTGGCACAAAGTCCGCCCGTGCAGGATTCTGCAAAGGCGACGGTGAGCTTCTTTTCCTTAAGAAGCTGTACTGCTGCCTGCTCAACGCTGTCAAGGTCTATACCGTAGATGTATGAGCCGAGTCTCTTTTTTATTTCATTAACGACGGGTGCAAGAAGCTCTTCGGCTTCCTTATTGCTTTCTGCCTTGGCGGTGACTCTTAAAAGTGCCTCGCCGTTTTTTGCGTAGGGGGCAACGGTGGGGTTTTCACCCTCGAGCATATCGCTTACAAGCTCGGTCATAGCACTTTCGCCTATACCGAAGGTGCGTATGCTGTGGGAAAGTATTGTTTCATGTGAAAGCTTATGAAGATAGGGCTTCACGCTGTCAAGAAACATAGGAATCATTTCCTTCGGAGGGCCGGGGAGAATGATTATTGCCTTGCCGTCCTTTTCCATAATGCAGCCGGGTGCAGTACCGTTATCATTTTCAAGGATTATACTGTCCTCGGGCATAAGCGCCTGCTTGGTATTGCTTTCGGGCATGGGAATATTTTTGAGGGCGAAGAAGTCCTCGATTTTTTTCAGTGACGGCTCGTGGAGTATAAGCTCCTTTTCAAAAAATTCGGCACATACCTCTTTTGTCATATCGTCGGGAGTAGGACCGAGTCCGCCTGTAAGAATAACAAGCTCACTGCGGGAAAGTGCCGTATTAAGTGCGGTAAGAAGACGCGCTCTGTTATCGCCTACGGTGCACTGAAAAAGCACGTTTATGCCTGCCTGCGCAAGCTGCTGTGAAAGAAAATGTGCATTTGTGTTTACAATATCGCCAAGCAGTATTTCTGTACCTACGCTTATAAGCTCACAGTTCATAAGGGCGTCTCCTTTCCGTTGTTTTTCAAACAAATAATTATAGCATTTCAAAATGCAGTTTATTGATAATAAAGCGTGAAAATATTATAAACAAGCTCAGTCAACAAACTCGTACTTTACGTTTTCAACTGCTCTTTCAATCATCTCTGTAAAGTCGAAGGAGCCTTCGCCTTCTTCAATAAGCTTTTACGTGGGTCTTGTTCTCGGGTGCTTGGGGGTGAATACGGTGCAGCAGTCCTCGTAGGGGAGAATTGACGTTTCAAAGGCACCGATAGCACGAGAGATAGTAATAATCTCATCCTTGTCCATTCCGATAAGGGGACGGAATACGGGCATATCAACTGCCGCATCGGTACAGGCAATTGCACCGAGGGTCTGTGAAGCAACCTGACCGAGGCTTTCACCTGTTACAAGGGCGCCGCAGCTGTCTCTTTCGGCAAGGCGTACTGCAATTTTCATCATAAGTCTTCTCATAATGATTGTGAAAAGCTCCTCGGGGCAATGCTCCTTGATAGCCTCCTGGATTTCAGTGAAGTTAACAACGGCAAAATTAATTCTGCCCGAATATTTTGCGACGATGGAAACGAGGTCATGCACCTTCATTTCTGCACGCTTGCTTGTGTAGGGAGGAGCGGCAAAGTGGATAGCGTTGAGCTGAAGACCTCTTTTTGACATCATCCAGCCTGCAACGGGGGAGTCGATACCGCCTGAAACGAGAAGTGCAACTCTGCCTGCTGAGCCTACGGGCATACCGCCTGCGCCCTTTATCTGATTGCCGTGGATGAATACGTTTTTATCACGCACCTCAACGGTAACAATAATGTCGGGGTTGTGCACGTCAACCTTTAGTGAGGGGATTGAACGAAGAAGGTGTGCGCCCACCTCACGGCAGATTTCAGGTGAGGTCATGGGGAATTTCTTATCGCTTCTTTTAGCGTTTACCTTGAAGGTCTTTACGCTGCGAAGGTCGTCACCGAGATATTCGAGTGCTACTCTTTTAACCTCGTCAAAATCCTTTTCGCAGACTGCTGCTCTTGAAAAAGCGGCAATACCGAAAATCTTCTTAAGAGTTTCAACGGCTGCTTCAAAGTTGGCATCCTCGTCGTTTGCCTCGGCAATGATGGTTGACTGTGACTTTGTAAAGGTGAACTTGCCTACAGAGGCAAGAAGTCTGCGTCTGATGTTTTTTACGAGTATATCCTCAAAAGTTGAACGGTTAAGACCCTTAAGGGCAATTTCACCGTTTTTGATAAGTAAAACCTCTTTCATAACTAACCTCTTTTTATATTTATTATTCCGTAATGGTTGTGTCATTCTCTTATTACTGCAAAGCTCTGCTTTGCTCTGACTACCGGCTACTGACTACTTCTTCCTTATAACCTTAAACGCCATATCAATTCCCTTAAGCAGAAGGTCAAGCTGCTGCTTTGTTGTAAAGCGTGACATGCTTACACGGATTGAGGAATCAATAATACTGTCGTCAAGACCCATAGCCGTCAGCACGGGACTTTTGTGACCCTTTGAGCAGGCTGAGCCTGAGGAAACGTAAACCTCCATATCGGAAAGGAAGTTGAGCACTGTTTCACTTCTTAAGCCAACAAGGGAGAAATTAACTATGTAGGGCAGTGCGTTTTCTGGTGAGTTGACGGTGACTCCGTCTCTTTTTTTAAGCTCTGCTACAAGGTAATCGCGAAGCTCTCCTACGGTGGCAAGGCTTTCCTTTATCTTAAGCTCCTGCATAGCGCCCATAAAGCCTGCAATTGCGGGCATAGGCTCTGTGCCGGGACGGATGTCTCTTTCCTGACCGCCGCCTGCTGCAACGGGAGAAAGCTTTGTGCCTTCTTTTACAAAGAGAGCACCCACGCCCTTGGGTCCGTGAATTTTGTGAGAGCTGACACTCATAAGGTCAATGCCCCATTTTTTAGGTGCAAGGGGTATTTTGCCGAAGGCCTGTACCGCATCAACATGTATGAGGGCAGGTGCAGCCTTGCGCTTTACTATTTTTGAAATTTCCTCAAAGGGCTGAATTGTACCCACCTCGTTATTGACTGCCATAATGCTTATAAGCACGGTATTTTCGTTAACGGCAGCTTCAAGCCCGGCAATATCGATAAAGCCTTTTTTATCTGTGGGTATTCTTATAACCTCAAAGCCTTCGCTTTCAAGTCGGTCAAAGGCCTTCATCACACTCGGATGCTCAACGGCAGAGGTGATAATACGGTTGCCCTTTCTTTTATTTGCATGGGCTGCACCGAAAACGGCAAGGTTGTTGCTCTCTGTACCTCCCGAGGTGAAAAATACTTCCTTTTCCGTGCAGAAAAGAAGAGTGCAGAGAGTCTTTCTTGCGCTTTTTAAAAGCAGGTCAGCCTCTATGCCCTTTTCGTGAAGTGAGGACGGATTGCCCCAGATGTTTTCTATTGCGTTTACCATTTCTTCCCTTGCTTTTTTACAAAGTGGAGTGGTGGCACTGTTATCAAGATAAGCTTCCATTCGAGGCATACCTCCTCATTTTATCATAATTAAATATATTATACTATATATAAAGAAAATGTGCAATGATACTTTTAAAAAAACAGGGATATTTTTGACGCACTTTGACAAACTAATTTTAGTAAAAATTACTCAAAAACACTAAAAAAGCTTCCGCTTTGTAAAACAGCGGAATATCGGGAGGACATTTATGAAATTTTCAAAGGAATCGGCGCCGAAGAGAGCCATAATTTTTCTGGGCATAGCCTGTCTTGTTTTTGCTGCTGCAACGGTATATTTTGCCGTAGAGACAAGCGCATCAAAAAAGCGCGAGCGGCTGATAACCGAAAAGGCGGTAAGCTCCCTTTGTGAAAACCTTGACAGCATAAGCGTAAGCCTTAAAAAGAGCCTTTACTGTGCCGATAAAAAGGCGCTTTCGCAAACGGGCAACGAGCTTTGCCGTCAGGCGGCGGCAGCCAAGGAGAGCCTTAGCCTGCTTTCTCCCGACAGAGAGTTCGGCGATGAGATTTTCCGTTTTCTTTCACAGGTGGGTAACTATACCCTTGCGCTTTCGCAGGGTGAGGGTAAGCCCGACGGCAATGACCTTAAGGACCTTAAGGCGCTTTACGGCTATGCCTCACAGCTTTGTGACGGAATGAACAGCATCTGCTACGATTACTATAACCGTGACGTTACCTTCGGTGATGCCCTGGGCAACCTCGAAAAGACAACCGACGCCCCCGAGGCTGATTTTTACAGCCGTGTTTACGATACGGCGCAGACCATCACCGATTATCCTACTCTTGTTTACGACGGACCCTTTGCCGATAACAGGAGCTCGGGAAAAGGTGACTTTCTTAAGGACAAAAAAGAAATAACTGCCGAAGAGGCGTCAGAGATTGCAGCCGAGCTTCTAGGCGTTCAGCCTAATTCCCTTAAGTCTGAGCAGGATGTTTCGGGTGAGCTTGAGCTTTACAGCCTTTCAAAGGGAAAGACGGATATAACCGTAACCAAAAAGGGCGGATATATCTGCTCTGTGCTCAGTGAGGCCTATGCCTATGAGGAGACTATTTCTGCCGCCGAGGCAATAAAGCGCGGTGAGGAATATCTGAAAAGACTCGGCTATAATAATATGCAAAGCACCTACTACAGCACCTATGACGGCATATGCACCGTAAACTATGCCTACAGCGACGATGGCATAATCTGCTACAGTGACCTTATAAAGGTGAGCATAAGCCTTGATACGGGTAAGCTGACCTCGTTTGACGCCACGGATTTTCTGCTTTCGCATAAGGAGAGAAGCGTAAGTAAAAAGACAGTAAGTAAGGCTGCCGCGGCAGAAAGGCTTTCTGCGTCACTTGCACTTATAAAGAGCAGGCTTGCCTTTATTCCCCTTGATACGGGCAAGGAGGCTCTGTGCTATGAGCTTCACTGCAAGGACAGTGAGGGTCAGGAGGTGCTCGTTTACCTTGACGCTTACACCAAAGAGCAGAGAGATTTGCTGATTTTACTCTATTCTGACGGTGGAGTGCTTACAAAATAAAAGAAACTCAAAAAAGTTAAAAAATCTCAAGTGAGCAAATCATATAAAAAACGAAGAAAACAAGAGAAAAACGAAGAAAACAATTTGTCATATAATTTTTTTGAAAAAAGGTGTTGACAAGGCCTTGCCTTTGTGGTAATATATCCGAGCAAATTAAGAAAAAATATTTTTGGAGGTAAACGCATATGTCAACTTATATGCCCAAAGCCGGCGACATCACACGTAAGTGGTATGTTATTGACGCCGAAGGTAAGACACTCGGTTCAGTTGCTGCAAAGGCTGCTACTCTTCTTCGCGGTAAGCACAAGGCAACATTCGCACCCCACGCTGACTGCGGTGACCACGTTATCATCATCAACGCTGATAAGGTAGTTCTCACCGGTAAGAAGCTCGATCAGAAAATGTACTATCATCACACAGGCTACATCGGTAACATGAAGAAGGTTAAGTATTCAACCCTCATGAAGGAGAAGCCTGAATTCGCAATGACCAAGGCTGTTAAGGGTATGATCCCCGACACAGTAATCGGCCGTAACGCTCTCACAAGACTTCGCGTATATGCAGGTGCAGAACATGCACACGCAGCACAGAAGCCCGAAGCAGTTGAACTTTAATAGAAAGGGAGGACAAGTAAATGTACGAAACAACACCGTTCTTCTACGGCACAGGTCGTAGAAAGAAGTCAATCGCAAGAGTACGTGTATATGCAGGTACTGGTAAAATCATCATCAACGACAGAGAAATCGACGATTATTTCGGTCTTGAAACACTTAAGCTCATCGTTCGTCAGCCTCTCAATCTTACAGGTACAACTGAGAAGTTTGATATCGTTTGCCGCGTAACAGGCGGTGGCGTAACAGGCCAGGCAGGTGCTATCCGTCACGGTCTTTCAAGAGCTCTCCTTCAGTACGACGAAGAACTTCGTCCCGTACTTAAGAAGGCCGGCTTCCTCACTCGTGACCCCAGAATGAAGGAAAGAAAGAAGTACGGTCTCAAGGGCGCACGTCGTGCACCTCAGTTCTCAAAGAGATAATTACTTTATCGCTTATTACACACTCCCAATTTTCGGGAGTGTGTTTTTTTTATTTGGGAACTTCGGGTCCTCGTCGCATGGCTCCTGCGGTCGCGGCTAAAAATGCTCCCCCGGAGCATTTTATTAACGCCACGACAGATTCTCAAAGAGATAATTTATCCCGAATGGGATTTTATCACAACTCCTCTGCATTGCAGGGGAGTTTTTTCTTTGAGAACTTCGGGTACTCGTCGCATGGCTCCTGCGGTCGCGGCTAAAAATGCTCCCCCCGGAGCATTTTATTAACGCTGCGACAGCTTCTCAAAGAGATAATTGCTTTATCGCTTATTGCACACTCTCGATTATTCGGGAGTGTGTTTTTTTCTGTGGTGAGAACTTTGGGTCCTCGTCGCGTGGCTCCTGCGGTCGCGGCTAAAAATGCTCCCCCGGAGCATTTTCTTGACGCTGCGACAGATTCTCAAAGAGATAATTACTTTATCGCTTATTGCACACTTCCGAGAAATCGGGGGTGTGCTTTTTTAGTAGTAAGTAGTGAGTAGTAAGGGCCGAGTGAAAGGGAACAAGAGCAAAGGAGTAAGGGCCGGGGGCTTGTGTATTTTGTTTTCTTGCCAAGGGGAGTAGGCTGTGGTATAATAAAACAAAACAAGAAATCAGGGGTGACAAAATGAAAAAGCTGTATCAGAAAAGTGAGCTCGGTTTTGCGCTTTTATGGATTGGAATTTACTGCGTGCTTATGAGTGTCGGCGACAGTCTTTCCCAAAGCGCGGGAACAGAAAAGGCTGTTACCCTTCCCGTTTCCCTGCTGCTTTCGGCGGCTTTGCTTCTGTTTATAAAAAAGAACGGACTTAATCTTAAATACGGTCTTTGCAGGGCGCAGGCACCTGTGTCAAAGCTGCTTTTTTATATGCCGCTGCTTATGCTTCTCACTGTCAATCTGTGGCACGGCGTTGCCCTTAATTTTTCCGCGGCCGAAACGGTGCTTTATATTCTTACAATGCTTTTTGTCGGCTTTCTTGAGGAGATAATTTTCCGCGGACTTCTTTTCAATGCAATGAAAAAGGATAATCTTAAATCAGCCGTTATTGTCTCTGCCCTTACCTTCGGTATGGGGCACATAATAAATCTTCTCAACGGCTCGGGCGCAGAGCTTTTGCCGAATTTGCTTCAGATAATTTACGCTTGTGCAACGGGCTTTATGCTGGTTATGCTTTATTTAAAAGCAAAAAGCCTTATTGTGCCCGTTGCTTTCCACGGCGTTTTCAACGCTCTGAGTGCTTTTGCTGACGAGAGCGGCATTACGGATAAGGACAGAATAATTTCCTGCATATTTATTACGGCTGTAAGCCTTGCCTACGGCTTATATCTGATGAAGATGAAAGAGGGTGAAGCAAATGAAGATAAGGCCTGCAAATGAAAGGGATGTTAAAAGCATAGCCTCGCTTTATGTTCATAACCACAGAACAACCTATAAAAATCTTCTTCCTGCCGAATATTTTGAAACACTTACACAATCCTATGCCGAAAAGAAGTGGCAGTCTTATATTGCTGACAAAAGCAATCGCGTGTGGGTTGCCGAGAATGAAGGATGCTTTCTCGGCTTTGCGGCTTCAACGGCTGATGAGGAGTTGACAAACGTGTGGTATCTGGACTCCCTTCACGTTTGCAAAAATGCAAGGGGAATTGGTGTGGGAACGGCACTTATAAAAACCGTAGGCAGATATGCGTATGAGGGCGGATATGAAAAAATGAGCATCTGCATTGTAAAGGGAAATGAAAATGCGGGCAACCTTTACCGTAGGCTTGGTGCAAGGCATTACAAGGATTTTACTGGTAAAATGGCTTTGTCGGAAAAGCTTTTGTGGGATGAGTTGAAAATATTTAAATAAAAATAAAAAGGTCACGGACAAAAATCCGTGACCTTATCTGTTGATTCAATTGTTTTGTGACCTCGCCGGTCGGGCGTTCTTTCTTGTAAGAAAGAACCAAAGAACTTTACGCTTTTTATTTTGTAAGCTCGTATGTGTCCTGAGCGATAAGAAGCTCTTCGTCGGTAGGAATAACAAGAAGCTTGAGTGCGCTGTCCTCGGTTGAGATTTCGATTTCCTCGCCTCTTACTGAGTTTGCCTTCTCGTCAATTGTTGTGCCGAGGAAGCCGAGCTTTTCAGCAACCCATGTTCTGTAGTGGGGGTTGTTTTCACCAATACCGCCTGTGAATACAACTGCATCAACGCCGCCCATTGCAGCAGCGAAGCCGCCGATGTATTTTACAAGCTGATGGCAGAGCATCTTTTCAACAAGCTGAGCTCTTTCGTCACCGTTTCTTGAACGGCCCTCGATAGTTCTGTTATCGCTTGTTGCAGTGCCGGGGATTTCGTTGTAGTTTTCGTCGTACTGTGCTGTAAGACCGAGCATACCTGACTTCTTGTTGAGGATAGTGTCAACCTCTTTTGCGGTAAGGTTTTCCTTCTCGCAAAGCACGGGAATGATAGCGGGGTCAATTGAGCCTGAGCGTGTACCCATCATAATACCTTCAAGGGGAGTAAGACCCATTGTTGTATCAAAGCACTTGCCGCCCTTAACTGCAGAAATTGATGAGCCGTTACCAAGGTGACAGGTAACAACCTTAAGCTCGTCTGCGTTGTACTTGCCGGGGTACTTCTTCATAAGGAAGTCGGTTGTTCTGCCGCTTACGTATCTGTGGCTTGTGCCGTGGAAGCCGTAACGGCGGATGCCGTGCTTGAGATAGTACTTGTAGGGAAGTGCATACATATAAGCAAAGTCGGGGATTGTTGCGTGGAAGGCGGTATCAAAAACTGCTACCTGGGGAATACCTTTCATAATTTCCTCGCAAACCTCAATACCCATAAGGTTAGCAGGATTGTGGAGAGGGCCGAGGGGGATACATCTTCTTACAGCAGCCTTAACGTCCTCTGTTACAACAACGGAGCCGCTGAACT
This sequence comes from Acutalibacteraceae bacterium, assembly GCA_045121735.1. Classification (GTDB taxonomy): domain Bacteria; phylum Bacillota; class Clostridia; order Oscillospirales; family Acutalibacteraceae; genus UBA6857. The sequence continues at coordinate 181 of JBGVGP010000255.1, read as the reverse complement.
CCTCGCCGCCGTGAAGAACTCTGTGACCTACTGCAGAAATGTCGCTCATTGATTCAAGAACGCCTGTTTCCTTATCTGTAAGTGTTTCAAGAAGGATGGTGATAGCGTCGTGATGGTTCTTTGCGTCAACTGCCTTTTTGTCGAGAAGCTTAACCTCTTCGCCGTTCTTGTCTACCTTGTG
>JBGVGP010000254.1:0-14387 GCA_045121735.1 Acutalibacteraceae bacterium | reverse complement strand
ACACTGCCTTTTATGGATAAATGAGCATCTTTGCGACTATCCCTGCGATACTGATAACATCTATCTTACAGGTGACTCTGCAGGCGGTATGCTTGCCGCCTTTACAGCAATGCTCAGCGAAAGCGCAAAAATGCGCGAGCTTTACGAAACCGTTGATTTTTCACTTAAGTTCAACGCCGTAGGCCTCACCTCACCCGTTCCCCGTATGAACGGTGAATTCCCTATGAACTACTACACAAAGAAGATGCTCGGCAAGGGCTTCCCGAAAGAGCCCTGGTCAGCTTATGTAAACCTTGAGGATATTCTTACTCTCGGTAAGATGCCTCCCTCATTTCTTCTGACCTCAAGCGGTGACTTCCTTGCAAGAAAGGAAACCCGCCTTGCCGCAGAGCTTTTCAAAAAGGAAGGCATTGACTGTCAGCTTATGGATTTTGAAAAATGGAACGGCGTTGACCTTCCCCATGTCTTCCCTGTTATCTATCCCTTTAATGAGGAATCTCAGCGTGCTATAAATGAGATGCTTGCATTCTTTAAAAGGTACGAAAAGGTAAAGGCATAATCAGCATTACATTCAAGGCACTTAACCGTGCCTTGTTTTTTTGTGGTAGAGGAAACGGAAGTGACTTGACTTACCTGAATCAAAACGGCAATAAGAGGCTGTCTGCTTTCCAAAAACACGTATGGCTTCCTACTGCCTCATGCCGGCGGGGCACTTACTTTTGCCGATTGTGGCAAAAAGCAAGCAAAAACACGCTTTTAAAGGGGCTGTCATCCGTAATCGGAAATTTTTCCGATTTAGTTTCAAATAACAGTTACTTATGATGCATTATTAAATTAAGTTCCAACCATAACTTTACTGCCCTACGGAAAAATTTAGTTACTACTTGTGTGCTTAATAGATAGCGACTGGGTACTACTCAGTTTCAACAGCACCCTACTAAAAAGCCGCTACTTAAGTTGTGTACCCTTGGGTTCGTTGATGGGCTCTTTTACCGCCAGCCTTTCCGTCACCTGCGTCCCGACATTCGCCCACGCTACAAGGTAATTTCACCAGCTCGCTACGGGTGAGTTTGTACTTGCCTCTCCCTTTTCAGGAGAGGGAACCTTCGCTCCCCTGAAAGGGGAGCTGTCAGAATCAAAGATTCTGACTGAGGGGTTAATTCCGCATTCCGAATTTTCTCGTCCCTTTGTCCCTTAATTTTTTTAAAACCTTGTCGGGTTTCAATAAAGCCCAACGTATATAATAATGAAAGGTCACGGAGGTAAAGTCTTTATGACAGATAAAGAGCTTATTAAAAAACTGAAAAAAGACAGAAGCTCCGGCTTATCAGCGGTCATTGACCTTTATTCGGGGCTTTTATATAAAATAGCGGCCGGCGTTATTCTTCCCCTTGGCACAAAAGAGGATGTTGAGGAATGCGTAAGTGACAGCTTTTTAGCCTTTTACAGTCAGGCAGATAAAATAGACCTTGAAAAGGCAAGCATCAAAACCTACCTTGCCGTTATAACAAAGCGCAAGGCCATAGACCGTTACAGAATGCTGAAAAAAGCGGCTGCACTTATCCCCTATGACGAAGCATCCCTTTCGGATGCCGCAGCTGATGATTTCACCGTCAGCACCGATAAAAAATCTGCCCTCATAAAGGCAGTAAAAGGTCTCGGTGAGCCTGACACAACAATAGTCACAAGGAAGTTTTACCTTGGTGAAACGGCCGCAGAAATTGCCGCAGTGCTTGAAATGAGCGAGGCGGCTGTACAAAAAAGAATTGAACGAAGCAAAGCTAAGCTGAAGCAAGAGTTAGGAGGTGTGCTTTATGGATGATATGGAAATGCTCTTTTCCTCATTTGACGAAGAAGAAGCAGAGCTTCTTTTAAAGGATATTGACGTACCCTCTGACCCGGAGCTTTCTTCATCAATAAAAGCACGGCTCGGCATAGAGGAAAGAAAAATCATAAACCTTCCCCTGAAAAAACTGCTTCCTCTTGCAGCAGCCTTTCTTCTCGCCCTTGCCCTTGCGGCAGGCGTCGGTATCGGACAAAGGCTCGCCCCTGTTGCACAGCCCTCCTCGGCTCAGACGACAACACAGCTTCCTCCCGAGGATAATCCTCTTATGGTTGCTATAAGCACAGGCAACGACGATATAATTCAGAAGCTTATTTCCGTGCCCGGTGTTATTACAAAGGAAACCCTTGATTTTGCACTCAACCTTTCAAGCAGTCTTTCATATAACACTATACATCAGCTTGCACTCAAGGTACGTGACACTCTCGGCTCAACGGGGCTTGACTCTCTTGTTGAAGGCGCACTTATGGGTGACTCACAAAAGGTTATAACCGAGCTTGATACCCGCAGGGAAATAACTATGACACCCTTTGAAAGACTTGCCTTTTTCTTCTCTGTTGCCTTTTGTGACAGCGAAACCGTAAAGAAGTTTGTTGATATGGGCTACGACATCAACATAACAGATGCATCAGGCGATTCAATTTATGCCATTGCTGAAAAATACGGCAATGAGGACACAAAAAATTACGCCATTTCAATGGGCATAACATCATAACAAAACATCAAGAAACGGAGTGAGTAACTATGAACAAAAAAATAGCAATTATAATTTCTCTTATCCTTGCAGTAGGCTGTATCGGCGGCATTGTTGTTTCCGCCACAACAGGCAGTCAGCAGCCGGGTATTGAGCGCATTGACGTAATCGAGGACAAAAACTACTACGCTTATTATAACGATGCCTCCTGTGTCGGTGCAGTAGCCTTCTGCCTCAACAATCAGTTCACCGATTACGGTGTTTCAACAGAAAGCATCCGCCTTTGCACACAGAATCCCGACGGCACGTATTCCGCACTTTACACAATTGACAAGTCAAGCCTTACCACCTGGTTTTCCGGCAAAAAGGAATACAACCTCGCTTCAGAGGGTGAGCTTTCCGGTCTTTTAGGCGGACTCAGCGGCATAGGCTTTACCGTTGACACAAACAAAACAAACCTTGCATTCAGTCTCAACGGTCAGCCTATCAAAAAGGGCACTGCATACTATGTATACATCCCCGCAGATTTTTATGTTGACGCTGCAGGTAAGGGTAACAATCCCGCCTACCTTACAATCAAGCCTTCAACAGTAAACTCCTACACAGGCAACCTGCTTGAAGACCTTAAAACAGCAACCGACGGAATTTATGATGCCTTCCTCTTTGCAGCAGAGAGCGTTGGCGGAATATTTTCATAACTCTGATTTCCTCTCCCATATATAAAGCCAAACGGAATAAGCGGTCCCTGGGGACGGCTTCTTCCACATACTGCCGATAAATTCCACTTTTTCTCCGTTGTCGGTTGTATTTTTCTTTTCCCTTTGGTATAATTATTAGGATTAAAGTTAAGTTTAAGGTGTGAAGAATAAAATGAAAATCGGAGCCTCCTCTGCCTGCTTTTATCCGATGGAAACGGAAAAGGCCTTTTTACAAATAGCAAAGCTCGGCTTCGGTCACAGTGAAATCTTTCTTAATTCTCCGAGTGAGCTTGAAGCACCCTTTTTAAAGGAGCTCAAGGCAATCAGCGAGGCTTATTCTGTAGAGGTGACATCGCTGCACCCTTACACCTCCTTTGCCGAGGGATATATACTTTTTTCGGGCTATGAGAGACGCTTTCACGACGGTATAGAGCTTTACAAAAGATATTTCGAAGCCGCTTCAACCCTTGGCGCCAAATACATTGTTCTTCACGGCGCAAAGCTTCTCAAGGAAATCAGCGCCGAGCAATATGCCGAGCGTTTTGCAATACTGAACGAAGAGGCAAAGAGCTTCGGCTGCAGTGTAGCCCACGAAAATGTGGTAAGCTTTGTAGGGCAGACACCCGAATTTATGAAGCTTCTGAAAAAGCACGTCGGAGACGACTTTAAAATGGTGCTTGATATAAAGCAGGCACGCCGTACAGGTGTTGACCCTATAGAATTTATCGAGGCTGTGGGAAGCAGCATTGCCCACGTTCATTTAAGCGACTTCAACAATGAATGCGACTGTCTGCCTCCCTCACAAAAGGGCATGTATGACTTCAGCGCTCTTTTTACCGCCCTTGACAGTATAGGCTATAACGGTAAATGCATGATAGAGCTTTATTCAGATAACTTCGGCAGTGAAGCCGAAATAACACAGTCTGCAAAATATCTTGAAGATATTTTAAATAAAATCAAGCATAATTAGACAGTAAAACCGAAAGGGGTAATTTTTATGAAATGTCCGTTCTGCGGCTATGAAGAAAGTAAGGTTATTGACTCACGTCCTACCGATGAGGGAGAAAAAATCCGCCGTCGCCGTGAATGCATTGCCTGCCAGAAGCGTTTCACCACCTACGAAATTATAGAAAGCGTTCCTATTGTTGTTGTTAAAAAGGATAAATCACGTCAGGCATTTGACCGCGTGAAGCTCTTCAACGGTATGCTTCGTGCATGTGAAAAGCGTCCTGTTTCAATTGAACAAATTGACAGAATAGTTACCGATATTGAAGCCGAGCTTCAGAATTCTCTTGACAGAGAGGTAACCTCTATTCACATCGGTGAGCTTGCAATGGATAAGCTCAAGGCTCTTGATGAGGTTGCTTACGTGCGTTTTGCTTCAGTTTACCGTCAGTTCAAGGATATTAATACCTTTATGGATGAATTGGCAAAGCTTCTCGGGGAAAAATAAAATCGGGGTGAGCTTATGATTTACAACGATTTTTCTTCTCTTGTGGGAAACACTCCCCTTCTTGAGGCGTCACGCCTTGCAGAAAGGGAAAATATAAAGGCGCGACTTCTTTTAAAGCTTGAATATTTTAATCCTGCAGGCTCCGTAAAGGACAGGGTTGCCGTAAATATGCTTAAAAAAGCCACCGAAAAGAGGCTTATCAGTGAGGGTGCAACCATTATTGAGCCCACAAGCGGCAACACGGGTATAGGTCTTGCTGCCGCCTGTGTCAGCATGGGCTACAAGGCAATGCTTGTTATGCCCGACACAATGAGCGTTGAGCGTCAGCAGCTTTTAAAGGCCTACGGCGCAGAAATTGTGCTTACCGAGGGTGCAAAGGGTATGCTCGGCTCTATTGAAAAAGCAAATAAGCTTCACGAAAAAACACCCAATTCATTTATTCCCTCACAGTTTGACAATCCCGATAATCCCGAAAGCCACATCACATCAACAGGTGTTGAGATTTACCGTGACACCGAGGGCAGAGTTGATATTTTTGTTGCGTGCATCGGTACGGGCGGAACTGTTTCCGGAACAGGCGCTTATCTCAAAGAAAAAAATCCCGATATAAAGGTAATCGGCGTTGAGCCTTATGACTCTCCCCTTATTACAAAGGGTATAGCCGGCAAACACGGAATCCAGGGCATCGGCGCAAACTTTATTCCCGATAATCTCAACCTCGATGTAATCGACGAGGTGCTTACGGTCAAGACCGAGGACGCATTCTCAATGTGCCGAAGTCTCGCAAAAAGCGAGGGTATTCTTGCAGGTATTTCATCAGGAGCGGCAATCTGTGCGGCAAAGGAAATTGCACTTCGTGAGGAAAACGAGGGCAAGAGCATTGTTGTGCTTCTTCCCGATTCGGGTGAGAGGTATATGAGTGTAGGGCTGTTTTAAAAACGCCTTTGGCGTTTTTAAAATGCAGAATGCAGAATGTAGAATTGCGCCCGACACTTCGGGTGAAGGCAAGCGTGTCGCCGCCAATACAATAGAGTTACATCAGGGACACCATTGCCGTGTCCGCAGACTTCCTCAGTATTTTTGCTTCACAAAAATACAACTCCTCCAAAGAGAGAATCAATATTGCCTTCCTCACTGAGGAAGGTGGCACCCAAAGGGTGACGGAAGGAGTCAACAGAATCGACCACCATAAACAAAAAAGAGAGGTAATACGGGTTTTCCGTGTTACCTCTTTTATCTTTTATATGACATTTGTCATTCTTCAACCTGCCATTTTATGCTCTCGTTCCAAAACCATCTGAGCTTACCTGTAAGCTTTACGGTTTCGCCCTTTTCGTCGGTATATTCCGTTTGACAGGTTCTTCCGTCATAGGATAAATTGAATTTAATCTCACCGAGGTCATCTTCATCAAGCTCCCCGGGAACAACCTCTTTAATTTCATCTATCTGAGTATCGTATAACGATGTTCTGTAGCCACCGGCACAAGCACCTGAAGCCATATCAAATGTGCCGAACAAGCCGATAGCCAGATATGCAACAGCAATAAAGCCTACAATGGCACAAAGTGTTATACCTATTATTTTTTTAGCTTTTTTCATGTTTTATCATCCTCACCCTTAGGTTCTTCCCATTTGTTTTTCATCTCGGCAATCTCCTTACGAAGCTCTGCAACCTCATCTTTAGTTTCACTAAGAGAAATAAGAATATTAACAAAAGCTACACCTACAAGACCTGCGGTGAAGAACACACCGCCTCCGCTACCGGAGCTTTCAAACCAAAGCGACCCTACTCCGAGCACGTAAAAGACAACTACGGAAATTATTAACCTGACTATAACCGAAGCCATAAGAACACATCCTTTTTTATATTATCTAAAAATGTTTTCAAGAAAAAATCCCTTACTTTAAAATAAGTATACCTTATACAGAACCCTTTTTCAACATAAAAAATGCATTATAAACAGATATAACTCCTTTTTTATAAAAACCTCTTGACAACCTACACATTTATTGGTATAATTCGTAACTGTCGCAGTATGTACTGTGATAATTTTCCTTGCTCCGAAGGATAAGTTTCGGGGCCAGAGACCATAAGGAGGTAAAAAACATGAACAAGTATGAATCAATGTTCGTATTCTCAGTTGCAAAGGGTGAAGAAGCTGTTACTGCTCTTAGCGAAAAGTTCCAGGCTCTCATCAGCGCAAACGGTACACTTGTTTCAGCAGAGCCCTTCGGCGGCATGAACGGTGTTCGTAACCTTGCTTACGAGATTAACGACGAAACACAGGGTGCTTATGTTCTTATGAACTACGAAGCAGCTGCTTCTCTCCCCGCAGAGCTCGAGCGTGTTGCAGGCATCACAGACGGTGTTCTTCGCGTTCTCACCATCAGAAAGTAAGGAGGAGCTTAAAATGCTTAACTGCGTTACACTTATGGGTCGCCTTGTGGCAGATCCCGAGCTTCGCACCACCCCCACCGGTAAATCCGTTGCAACCTTCACAATCGCTGTTGACCGTTCATTCGTAAGACAGGGCGAGCAGAGACAGGCAGACTTCATCAGAATCGTTGCCTGGGAAAGCACAGCAAACTTCGTTTCAAGATACTTCTCAAAGGGCTCAATGATTGCCATCCAGGGTCGTATCCAGACAAGAACCTATGAAGATGCTAACGGCGCTAAGAGATCTGCATTTGAGGTTATTGCTACAGAAGTAAGCTTCTGCGGTTCAAAGGCAGAAAACGGCTCTCCAGCAACACCTGCAGCACAGGTTGCTCCCGCAGTAGCTCCCTCATATCAGACAGCTACAGCAAACGATTTTGAAGAAATCACAGACGACGAAGATTTACCTTTCTAAAAAATAATAACAGGAGGAATACGTATCATGGCATATGAAAAGAATTCCAACCGTCCTAACAGAAAGTCACGCAAGAAGGTTTGCGCATTCTGTGTAGACAAGGTTGAAGAAATCGATTACAAGGACGTTCAGAAGCTTCGTAAGTTCACTTCTGACAGAGCAAAGATCCTTCCCCGCAGAGTGACAGGCACATGCGCACGTCACCAGCGTGAACTCACAACCGCTATCAAGCGTGCACGTCAGGTAGCACTTATGGCTTACACAGCTGACTAATTCAAAGTGCGGACTGCATAAAACATGATTTATAAGGGTTTCTACAGATTAAACATCTGAAGAAACCCTTTAAAACTTAAAAAGGATGATATAAATGGCTTCAAGACTCGTGTCTGTCATTCTTTGTCTTGCGCTTTTTCTTTCCCTGTTTTACACCGCAGTATATGTAGGCTACGAGCTCTTCCCCGAAGCACCCCGGGAGGAATCCACCGAGGTGACCACGGAACAGACAGAGCCCGTCGAGCCACAGCTTCTTGTTTTTGAAAACCTGCGCTACGGCACCAACAGCAGACATCTCCTTGACCTTTCCCTGCCCGTTGACGGCAGAGCGGAAACAGGTCTTATTATTTACCTGCACGGCGGCGGATGGCGCAGCGGTGATAAATCTCAGGCAAAAAGAAGCTTTCAGGCTATTCAGCCAAACAGTGATTATGCAACAGCATCAATAAACTACCGTCTTGTAAAAGACGGCACATATAATCTTTATGATATACTTGAAGATATTACACTTGCTCTCGGCTATATAAAGGATTTTGCTGAAGGCTATTCGGTAAATCTTACAAGGGTAATTTTCAGCGGACATTCTGCAGGCGGACACCTTTCACTGCTTTATGCTTACAAGTATAAGGATATATCCCCCATTGAGCCTGTAGGTGTTTTTGCGGCCTCACCCGTACCCGACCTTTCCCTTGACGCATTTTACACCAATAACACCAAGGGCAACGAAGCGTATATGTGCAAATATATGTCAAAGCTTTTCGGTATAACCTTTACACCCGAAACGCGCAGCGACATCAAAATTCTTCTTGATGAGTACTCACCCATAAACTTTATCAACAGCTCAACTGTCCCCACCGTTATTCTTCACGGTGAAAACGACCGTGTCGCTCCCTTCAACGGAAGTCAGCTGCTTTGTGAAAAGCTGAGTGAATATTGCATAAACCACGAGCTTGTTGTGTTCAAGAACACAAAGCACAACCTCAACGCCGACTCAGAATACAGACAGTATGCAGATAAGCTTTTGCTCGCTTGTGCAAAAAGCTGGTTCGGAATTGCAGACAACAATAAATAATAACCGTGATTCTTTTCAAAAGAAAGCACGGTTATTTTTTATGTTCATTTTTTAAGATAAAAGGACGCAAGGCTGTTCCAGGTTGCTTTATCAGCCCGACCCGTAACGTCAATGAAGGCTATGCTCTGCCAACGCTCCACTGCTCTTTGCGTAGCCTCACCGAAGCCCTCTTCATCAATAAAATCAAAATTTTCAAAGTCTTCGGCAACAAAATTGAGCATAAGCTTCAGCGTGTCGGTAAGCCTGTTGTCATCTCCCCTTTTTAAAGGAAAATCCTCGTTTCTAACAGGTGCCACCTGCACAGGCAGAATTCTTCCTTCATTTACAAGTCTGTTCTCTTTTTTTATTGCCTCCCACGTAAAATAATCAACCACACCCGTCACGGGCAAGCCCTTTTCAAGCTGAAAGGCCTCAACCTCGAGCCTTGTTTCGGCAGAAAAGCTTCCGTCGGGGATAATGGCAGGGTCGTCTCTCTTGCTTTTACTTATATTGCGAAGCCATTGCTGAAGCTCGGCCACCGCCCTCTCTTTTTCTGTCATATCATTCCTCCTTAAGCTCGTAACCGGGATACTGACCCTCAAGACGCTGCTGACCCTCGCGAAGCACCCTGTAAACATCGGCTATTGTGTTCCATGTTGCCTCGTTGACCTGACCTGTCTGCGGCAAGGAGAATATGCGCTGAAACTGCTTTACTGCATTCTGTGTACGCGTATCAAACACGCCGTTTTCAGCAAGGCTCATTATATCAAAAAAGTAGCGCGAAATAAAATTAAGGTATGCTTTAAAGGTAAGCACAGATGGACCTACATCACCTCTTCTGAGTATCACACCGGGAAAGGGCTCGGTTGTGACGGAGCTTATAAGCTTACTTGCTTCAAGATAATCAACGGTACCCTTGTAGGCTCCGTAAAGACTGTCCCACGTGGTTTTATCAACGGCTCCTGTCTGCGGCAAGGAAGCAAAGCGCTGGAAGGCGGCAACGGCCTGCCTTGTGCCCTCACCGTATACTCCGTCAATCTGCACTGTGGGAATGCTTTGATTAAAAAAGGCGATTATAGCAAGGAAATACTGCAGCGTCACCACCTGTCCGCCGCTGTCACCTACGCTTAAATCTCCCTCAAAGCGCTTTGGCAGATTTTCATAGCCTGCGCCCTCACCTGTCAGCTCTGCAAGACGTGTAACGGCAGAGTAGATATACACTATTCTGTACCAGGTAGCCTTGCCCGTAATGCCGTCAGGCGTAAGGTTAAAGATACGCTGAAAGGCTCTTACGGCGTTTTCAGTATTCCCATCGTAAAGCCCGTTGACAACGCTTATCTTCGGTATAGACGGATAGTTTGCAGAGATTCGGTTAAGATAAAGCTGCATACGGCGCACATTTTCGTCAAGCGTTCCCCTTGTAAGAGGGGTGCCGGGGTAAGAGGGCAGATTATCCTGCAACGGAGCATTCACTACAAGCTCAATATCATCACCGTAGTAATTTTCAAGTATCTCAAAGGCAGTAAGCCCCTCCTCGGCAAGAGGCACCGTACCCCATTGTGAAAGTCCGTCACAGGTTACGGTTGTGCCGTTGCAGTACTGCGCAAAGTAAGGATTTACCGTCCCCTCTTTTCTTATATAATCGTTAAAAAGCTCATCAACAATACGGCTTATGTTTTCATAAATGTTTCTGCCGTTTATAAACTTCTGGTCAAAATTAGTGTCACTTGTAATATCAAAATCATAACCCATTGAGGGATACCACTCTGTATAAATCCTGTTAAGGGCAAAGGATACCTCGGCAAGAATATTTGCTCTTAAGGCCTCCTCGGGCCATGTTGAATAAATCTCCGACGAGGCAACGTTTTTTATATAATCCTGAAAAGGAACAGTTACATTGGGTGCATCTGACCTTGGCGAACCGAGGTGCACTCTTATGCTTGTAGGTATAATCGGTAAAGCCATATCAGCCTATCCTCTCACTTTCAGGCACCATAAGCACCTTAAGAAAAGCGTCGCTTCCGCCTACTGCCGAAACAAGAAGCCCCTTCTGCGGTGTAAAGCCCTCGGCAAAAGCGTCAACAAAATAATCAACGCTTCTGTCGGGATTGTCTGCCTCAAGGGAATTTTCCCTTTCGTAAGCAGGCAGAGTTATCCTTTTTGTTGCCCCGTTTGCATCGGTTTCAAGAAAAGCGTAAATGTTATCCTCACGGTAGACCACTATTCTTGCCCCCTCAACAGGGTAGGTGTAGTCACCCGAAAAGACTGCCGCAGAAAAGCCTGCCGTTGAGGTCATTTCACTTTCAGCTTCCACCTCTTGTGCTTCATTATAAAAATTCTCCTCTTCATTTGCGATTTTTTCTTCCGAACGGCTGTTTTTTAGTGCTTCTGCAGCCGTTTCCTGGTCGTTTACGGCGTTTTGAGTCTTTTCTGTGTTCGTTACCGTTCCCTTTAAAACGCTCTCTTCTTGCGTTTTTGACAGTGTTACAGGCACGTCTTCCGCTTCACCGCCGTAAGCTCTACCCATCATTTCAAGCTCATGGGTGTATTTTTTTATCATATCGTCAAGGTTGTCAATAGTCAGAAAAATTCCTCCTTTTTTCGTTATGTTATAGTTTATTTTGTAAAGGAGAAAATTATAACAATGTCATAAAATCATTCACTCTGTCTTCGTGTACAGTAAGATTTCCCATTGGATGATGCCGAAGCTCATTAATATCCTTTCAATCTGCAATTAAAATCTTGCAAAGCTGTATTCAAGCTATTATATTTATTACCTTCTTACCTTGCTTAACTGCCAGATCTTTCATTTTACCTGCACCCGATGACGGATGATTAACATAAGTTATTACAAGCTCTGCTTGCTTAAGCATCCACATGTTCCGATGCAGGATAGCAAATTTAGGCAATACTTTTTCACATCCGTCTGCCACAATAAGATTTTCGTACTGCTTCTTTTCGTTTACGTAAGCAGAAACAACAAAATATTTTATATTGTACCTCTGCGCTAACGTTATAAGCTGACGGTACACCAGCGCATCAAAGCTTCCGTTGTTACCTACTAAAAACAAGTCTATCTGTTCTTTCTCAATAAGCTCTGTAAGTATTTTTCCCAACGCTGTCTCAAGCTTTTCCGGTGCATCTCTGTGACCAAAAAAGTACATATCATATTATCACCTCTATATGGGGATTATATCCCCTTAATATTTAAGATTATAACCCCCATAATAAAGGCAAGTCAAGGGGTGATTTTATGATTAAGTATGACAGATTGTGGGAAACAATGAAAAAGAAAAATATTTCCACTTATTATTTAAGAGAAAAAAGCGGTATTGATAGCAAGACAGTTCGAAGATTAAAAGCAAACGAAAATATTGAAATAAAAACACTTGATAAGCTTTGTTACGTTCTTGACTGTAAGCTTGAGGACATAGCCGAATTTGTAAAAGAATAACAAAAAGGTCACTTCATCAGAAGTGACCTTTATTTTCGCTCGCCGTTATGGCGTTACTTTTTGAAAAAAGTAACACAAAAACTTTTATTGTTTATGCGTTTTTTAATTCGGGGTGCTTCTTTTCTGCTATCTTCTGAAGCACGAAAATAACTGCGATACATGCAAAGCCTGCTATATCAGTTACCACACCGGGAATGATGCAAAGAAGACCGCCGCCGAGAAGGAGGATTCTCTGCCACCAGGGGCACTTGACGTACATATAGCCTTCCATACCTGCCGAAACGCCGAGGATACCGATAATTGCAGTTACACAGATAAGTGCAACGTCGTACCAGTGCTCAACACCGATGAAGAGCATTTCGGGGCTGTATGCGAAGATATAAGGAACAATGAAGGCTGTAATTGCAAGTCTTGTTGCGGTAACACCCGTTTTAAGGGGATTACACTTTGCAATCGCTGCACCCGCATAAGCCGCAAGGGCAACAGGAGGTGTAATATCGGCAACAATACCGAAGTAGAATACGAACATGTGGGCTGCAAGAACGGGGATACCCATCTTGATAAGAATAGGAGCCGTAATTGTTGCCATGATAACATAGTTAGCTGTTGTGGGAACACCCATACCAAGAATAATACAGCATACCATTGTAAGGAAGAGTGCAATAAATGTGCTGTTCTGTGCAATGGGAACAAGGGTGTTGATAAGAAGCTGACCGAGAGCTGTCATTGTAACAACACCGGAGATAAGACCTGCCATACCACAGGCAACAGCAACACCAATGGTGTTCTTTGCACCGTTTTCAAGTGATTCTACAACAACAGTAGGTGTAAGGGTTGTTTCCTTTTTAGTGATGAAGGAAAGTGCAACGCTGATAACCATACCTGCAAGGATTGCATAGTTTACCTTGTCTGTAGCAAGCCAGATAGCAAGGAAGGCTGCTGCGGGAATCAAGGGATAAACAAGCTTCCATGCATTCTTCTTTGTAAGCTCACGGGGTACAAGAGAAACAATAAGAGCACCCATAATAGCAATACATGCTGAAATACCTGCGCTGAACTTATTCATTGCAAGAACAAGCATAACGATGGGAAGAAGAAGATAACCGTTCTTAAGCATAAGCTTGAAGAAGTTGGGAATTGCATCCTTGGGAAGACCCTTGAGACCAAGCTTCTTTGCTTCAAAATGAATCATAACAAAGATACCCATGAAGTAAAGGATAGCGGGAAGAATTGCAGTAATTGCAATTTTTGAGTAGGGCATTTCTGTCATTTCTGCCATAAGGAAGGCAGCAGCACCCATAATGGGAGGCATAATCTGACCGCCGGTTGATGCAGCTGCTTCAACTGCTGCGGCAAATTCAGGCTTATAGCCTGTCTTTTTCATCATGGGGATAGTAATTGAGCCTGAGCCTACAGTATTTGCAACTGATGAGCCTGAATACATACCCTCAAGAGCACTTGAGATAACGGCAACCTTTGCAGGGCCGCCGATTGATGAGCCTGCAACGGAGTTTGCAAGGTCAACGAAGAATGTGCCGATACCTGTTCTTTCAAGAAGGGCACCGAGAATAATGAAAAGTACAATAAATGTTGTACAAACATAAACGGGAGTTGAGAAAAGTCCGTTTGCAACATCGTAGAAAAGACTGTACATAAGACTCCTCAATGCGATGTCGGGGTTAGCCGTAAATGCCTTGACGGCTGCATAGGCAACAAAGGCGCCTACAACAAATATAATCGGCAGACCTACTGCCCTTCGGCAAAGCTCAACCATCAGTATAATTGCAATAAGGGCAATTACTATCTGAAGAGTGCCGATACGTCTAGACATGAAGATTATGTCTTCCTGAAAAATTGCGTAATAGAGGAACGAGCCTGCGCCGACAACGGCGAGGATTATATCATAAAACGGAACGTAATTAATTTTTTTAGTCTGCTTTTTATATGCAGGGAACATAATGTAGCCCATAAACATAATAAAAGCCATAAAGGTTGTAAGCTTTGTGTGTTTAGTGGCGTTCTGCAAAAGAAGCGCCATGAAGACCATATACACACTGAACGCAGCCATA
>JBGVGP010000253.1:0-1887 GCA_045121735.1 Acutalibacteraceae bacterium | reverse complement strand
CAGAAGTCTGTAAGACCGTTGATTACGGGAATTGAGCCGAACCTTGCAAGGTCTTCAACCTCCTTCTGCTCAAAGGTTCTTATCATAATACCGTCAAGGAAGCGTGAAAGAACTCTTGCAGTATCCTGAACGGGCTCACCTCTGCCTATCTGAAGATCTCTTGAGGAAAGGAAAAGTGCAGAGCCGCCAAGGTCGTACATACCTACCTCAAAGGATACTCTTGTTCTTGTTGATGATTTCTGAAAAATCATACCGAGGGTTTTACCTTCAAGGATGTGATGCTTGATGCCTGCCTTTTTTTCAGCCTTGAGCTTATCGGCAAGCTCGAGTGTATCTTCAATCTCTTCCGGTGTCCAGTCGAGAAGCTTAAGAAAATGTTTCATATTTAAGTCCTTCTTTCTGTTCCCCTGCGGGAATCTGTTATATTTTGGTATTATACACTTTAACGCTTTAAAAGTAAAGAGTTTTTTTGATAAAGATACAACTTAAATTTCTCTTGACAATAAAGCATATATATTATATAATTCTTGAAGCTGATAGGCGCGCCGGTGTGTTGGAATTGGCAGACGAGGCGGACTCAAAATCCGTTGGTAGCGATACCGTGCGGGTTCGACCCCCGCCACCGGCACCATATAAAAGCCTCTTTTGTCCGTCGGACAAAAGAGGCTTTTATTGAGTGATGCGTTCTACAGGAACGTGATGCACACTGCGTGCGTGATGTAGCCTTTGGCAGTGATACACACCTTCGGTGTGTGCTGAACGCATTGTATCACTCATCACAGCGCAGCTGCATCACTTATCACTATATTGCAAAAAGCATTGCTTTGTGATATAACAGAGAAAAGTGAGGTGTTTAATTATGTCCGAATCTAAACTCAGAGAGCTTTCTATGGAATTTTCCGTTGATATAATTGAACTGGTAAAGAATCTTAAGGCCAATAAAGAATCTATTGTTTCAAATCAAATAGGAAAAAGCGGTACAAGTATAGGAGCAAACATTTATGAGGCACAATATGCGCAAGGAAAGAAAGACTTCATATCCAAGCTTGAAATTGCCTTAAAAGAAGCGAACGAAACGAGCTATTGGCTTGAACTGTTATACAGAACAAAATACATCGACAACCAAACCTATAAAAAGTTATCTTCCCGATGTTCATCTCTAAAAGCCATGTTAGTTGCCTCCTGCAGAACCGCAAAGGGAAGCACAAAATAAAATCCTTCAAAAGGCATATACATAAAGCCTCCCGTTCTTCGTAAAACGGGAGGCTGATTTTTATTAAAGATCCTTAAGGTGCTTGCTTCTGCTGGGGTGTCTTAACTTACGAAGAGCCTTTGCCTCAATCTGTCTGATACGCTCTCTTGTAACGTTGAACTCCTTACCAACGTCCTCAAGGGTGTGAGGTGTGCCGTCACGAAGACCGAAACGAAGACGGAGAACCTCTGCCTCTCTGGGAGTGAGTGTTTCGAGTACCTCGTTAACCTTTGTACGAAGGAAGGTCATCGCTGCAGCATCTGCAGGTGAAAGTGCATCCTCGTCGGGGATGAAGTCACCAAGGTGGCTGTCCTCCTCTTCACCGATAGGAGTTTCAAGAGAAACAGGCTCCTGTGAAATACGGAGAATATCACGAACCTTATCAATGGGCATCTTAAGCTCCTGTGCAATATCCTCGGGTGAGGGGTCCTTGCCCTTTGTATGAAGAAGCATATTGCTTGTCTTCTTAACCTTATTGATGGTTTCAACCATATGAACGGGAATACGGATTGTTCTGCCCTGGTCAGCGATAGCTCTTGTAATAGCCTGTCTTATCCACCATGTAGCATAGGTTGAGAACTTGAAGCCCTTTGTATAGTCCAATTTGTCAACTGCCTTGATAAGACCGAGGTTAC
>JBGVGP010000252.1:0-2623 GCA_045121735.1 Acutalibacteraceae bacterium | reverse complement strand
CGTTGGATGTAACATACTGAAGGTATGCATGCTCAAATTCAACAGAATAAGGAGCTTCAACGTCGGTGGGTGAATATCTTCCGTCATTTATAGAGCTTTCAATTTCAAGAACAGCCTGAACTCTGTTACCGCATGCAACTGCCTTTGTAATGCTGATAATCAAATTAGCAAGCTTGATAAGCTCAACAAGAATCATGGACATATAATTATAAAGCGCAACTACATCACCCTGAGTAAGATTGCCTATGTTAACTTGAATTGCGCCCTTCCAGATAAGCACGGAAATAGCGATATTAAGTATTGCATAGGTCATTGGGTTCATAATAGCGGAAATTTTACCTACGAATTTCTGCATTTTGTTAAGCTCAGAGGTAGCAGCCTTGAACTTTTCTTCCTCTTGCTTTTCCTGACCGAAGGCACGAATTACACGTACGCCCTGAAGATTTTCACGGGTAATGCCAAGTACCTTGTCAAGTCGCTTCTGCACGTTCTTGTAAAGGGGAATGGTAGCCAGCATTATACCAAAAACTATTACCGAAAGCACAGGGATAGCCACAGTAAATACAAGAGCAGATTTTACATCTACTGTGAATGCCATAACCATAGCGCCAAAAACAATAAATGGTGAACGCATAAACAAGCGAAGCGTAAGGTTCATACCGTTTTGAATCTGGTTCATATCGCTTGTCATTCTTGTGATAAGAGTAGATGTACCGAGAGTGTCTATTTCGGAATAAGAAAGAGACTGAATATGTGTAAACAAGGAATGCTTTACCTTTGTTGTAAAGCCTACAGATGCCTTAGCAGCAAAATACTGTGCGATAAGGGAGCAGGCAAGACCTACAAATCCAAAGCCTGCCATTATAAGACACATTTTTACAACGTATGATTTATCTGAGTTGACAATACCAACATCAATAATACTTGCTACCACCAAGGGCACAAGTAATTCAAAGCAAGCTTCAAGCAGCTTGAAAAGCGGACTTATAATGCCTTCCTTGATATATCCTTTCATATGGATTAAAAGCTTTCTCACAAAAACCTCCAAAAAAGTTATTTTATCAATTTTATCATATTTTTCTGGCTTTTACAACATTATTGTTGTAAATAAAAAGACAAAAACCGTAGAAAACTACGGTTTTTGATTGATTTATTCGTTTTAATCCAGATTCATAAGAATCGGCAATATAACAGGCTTACGCTTTGTTTCTGCATAAATATATTTGGAAATAGAGGATTTCATAATTCCCTTAAGCTCATTCCATTCACGGATACCCTTATTAAGAGCATCAATAAGAGCTGTGGTAGCAACCTCTTTGGCACCGTTTACAAGAGCCTCACTTTCTCTTACATAAACAAATCCTCGTGAAATGATTTCAGGGCCTGACATAAGCATTCCTGCGTCCATGGATACTGTTGCTACAGCAATTATAAGTCCGTTTTCTGAAAGATTTTTTCTGTCACGAAGTACAATGTTTCCTACGTCGCCAATACCCGAGCCGTCAATAAGCACCTTACCGGATTGTACAACACCGTTGAAGCGGGCTCCGTTTTCGTCAATCTCGATAACTCTGCCAATATCGGAAACAAAGATATTCTCACTCTTCATTCCAAGCTCCTCGGCAAGCTCCTTGTGACGGATAAGATGTCTGTACTCACCGTGTATGGGCATAAAGTACTTAGGCTTTGTAAGAGCATGCATCAGCTTTAATTCTTCCTGACACGCGTGTCCCGAAACATGCACCTCAACAGTTGAATCGTGATATACGTTTACTCCGCGGCGGTACATTTCGTTAACTATTTTGCCAACCAAGGGCTCATTACCGGGAATAGCACTGGAGCTGAGCACTACAAGGTCCTTGTCGGTAAGCACTACCTTATCATGCTCGGAGAATGCCATTCGGTAGAGAGCAGACATAGGCTCTCCCTGGCTACCTGTTGTTACAATGGTAAGCTTTTCCGGTGGATATTTTCTGATTTCCTCTATACCGATTATTACTCCGTCGGGTACATTCATATAACCGAGATTAACTGCGGCAGTAATAACATTAAGCATGCTTCTGCCGGTTAATGCGACCTTTCTGCCGTGACGTACACTTGAGTTTATAATCTGCTGAACTCTATGTACGTTTGAAGAGAAGGTGGCAATAATAATTCTTTTGTCCTTAGCAGAGGAGTATATCTTTTCAAGAGAAACTCCTACTTTACTTTCAGATGGGGTATATCCCGGACGCTCAACGTTGGTGGATTCACAAAGAAGCATGGTTATGCCTTCCTTACCAAGCTGACCGATACGGGTAATATCCATCATTTCGCTTTCTATAGGATTGGTATCAAGCTTAAAGTCGCCTGTGTGAAAGATTACACCCTGAGGTGTAGTAATAGCGAGAGCGCAAGCATCGGCAATGGAGTGGTTGACTCTGATAAATTCAACTTTGAAGCAACCTAGTGAAACAGTATCACCTGCAGAAACAGTATTTAGCCTTGCGCTTTGAAGTAATTTATGCTCAATAAGCTTATTTTCAAGAATACCGAGAGAAAGCTTTGTTCCGTAAATCGGAACATTCATTGTACGTAGAAAATAGGGAAGAGAGCCGATATGGTCCTCGTGACCGTGAGTGAT
>JBGVGP010000251.1:0-10839 GCA_045121735.1 Acutalibacteraceae bacterium | reverse complement strand
AAGTGACTGAGAGGGTTACCGCAAAAGTATCACATTTCATACTTTTCTCCTTATAAAAGTATGATCTTCAATATTGCTTTTTCACATGAAATGTAATTGCTTTCATCATAATAAAGAGGTCACGGATTTTCATCCGTGACCTCTTACTACTCCCTCAGTCTTTTTTGCTTTACAAAAAAGACAGCTCCCTCAAAGAGGGAGCCTTAAGCCTTCCTCCCCGAGGAAGGTGGCAATGCGAAGCATTGACGGAAGGAGTAAAAAAAATCACGGCACGCGCCGAGCGATGAAATAAAAAACATTATTTAACCTTTTTTGAAAAATAAAAGCACACAAAAAAACAAAGGTCACGCCATTATCGACGTGACCTTTACTGTTAATAAGAATTGTTTTCTGACCTCGCCGGTCAGGCATTACTTTTCTTGAAAGAAAAGTAATCAAAAGAACTTTACATTTTATTATTTTGTAAGCTCGTATTCAAATCTGAAGTCATCAAGCCATTCACCTGTAATGAAGTTTCTTGTTCTTACAACAAATTTGCCCTCATAAACCTCGATGATAATACCGTTACCGGGCTCGTAATCAGTTGTCTCCGTGCATCTGGGAAGGTTGATGCAGTTAACACCGTAGTGCTGCTTGAAGCTGTCTGCAGCAAGCTCTTTGTGCCAGTGACCGTGAATATAAAGCAGGTTGTCATAATCGTTAAGAAGGTCTGCAAGGGAAGTTGAGGTCAGGGCGCTGCCCTCTGTACCCTTGAACCAGTCAATGGGATGATGGTTGAATACAAGGATGGGAGCATTCTTTGAGTCTGCTTCGTCAAGAACTCCCTTGAGCCATGCAAGCTGCTCGGGGCTCATTACTGATTCACCTACTGTGATTTCCTCAAGACCAAGGAAAATAAGGTAACAGCCGTTTTCAACTCTGTAGTAATAGCCGTCATTTACAAGGTTGCCAAGGAAAAGTCTGTTGTTTGTGATGAAATTGTTCTTATGGTCAAGGTAATCGCCTGTACCGTTACCGATATCATGGTTACCCATAACAACATAGTTCTTTTCAGCAGGCATTACACCTCTTACACCAAGGTAGAAGAAAAGATTTTCGGTAATCTGACCGTTCATTACGTTGTCACCTGTGTAAACAACCGCATCAATATCCTCACCGCCCTTGATGCCTGCAAGCACATCCTTGAAGTTTTTATAGGTTTCGGCACGGTTGGTTTCAATGTGAATGTCTGAAACTACTGCAAAGCTTGCCACAAGCTCGTCAGGTCTTTCAGCAGTGTAGCTTACGGTGCTTTCACCAAAAGCAGGTGACCACATTGTAAGTAAGATAAGCATTGTGGCAATCATCTCTTTGGCAAAGTTTAATACTGTCATGATATCCATTGTAATTCTCCTTTTGTTTTTTTATTTATGAATTAAACCTTGAAAATCGTAAGACTTTCAAATTTTTCACCTTTTTTGAACGTGCACTGAGGGAATTCAGGCTGGTTGGGTGTATCGGGATAATACTGTGTTTCAAGGCAGAAGCCGTAATGCTTCTCAAGCTTGATGCCGCCCTTACCTGTTTCTGTACCGTCAAGGAAGTTACCTGTATAAAGCTGAACACCGGGAAGGTCACTCATAACCTCAAGCTTTCTTCCGCTTTTTTCATCCCTTGCCTTTGCTACAAGACGAAGCTTGCCAACCTCACCGTTTACACAGAAGTTGTGGTCATAACCGCGGCACATAATAAGCTGCTCATCGTCAGCACCTATATCCTTGCCGATTTTTTTACCCTCGGTAAAGTCAAAGGCTGTGCCCTTAACGCTGCGAAGCTCACCTGTGGGAATGCTGTCAGCATCGGTGGGTGTGTAGTAATCGCAGTTGAGCATAAGCTCGGTATCAAGCACGTCACCGTTTTCGGTACCGCCAAGGTTGAAGTAGGCGTGGTTTGTCATATTGATAACCGTGTCCTTGTCGGTAACTGCCTTATAGTGAATTTCAAGCTCGTTTCTGTCGGTAAGCACGTAGGTAACAGTAACATCAAGGTTGCCGGGGAAGCCCTCCTTACCGTCGGGGCTTTTGTAGGTAAATTCCACAGCGTCGTCATCAATGATAATTGCATTCCAGATTGCGCTGTTGAACTCTCCGCCGCCGTGAAGACAGGTTTTACCCTTTTCGTTCTGTGTAACCTGATATTCCTGACCGTTTACGCTGAACTTACCGCCGCAGAGTCTGTTTGCATACTGACCGATGATGTTACCTGTGTAGGTGCCTGATGCCATATGACCTGCTACGGTATCAAAGCCCATAATGATATCACCGATTTTGCCGTCCTTGTCGGGGCAGTTAAAGCTCTGAAGAGTTGCACCCCTTGTAATAATACCTGCGGAAACACCGTTGTTGTTTTCGATAGTGAAAAGGTGAACGGGGGTGCCGTCGGGCATTGTGTCAAAAAGAGTTTTTGTAATGCTCATATTTAATCTCCTGAAAAAAATTAACCAATAGGTTTCCTATTGGTTAATTCTAACATATATTTTTAAGTTTGTAAATTAAAATTTATTTTTTCTTTCGGGAAGCTGTGCAATTATTATTGCGGCAAACATTATAACGCAGCCTATGGCCTCTCTCGGGGTAGGAGCAAGGTGAAGCACCGCCATTGACGTAAGCACGGCAAAGACGCTTTCAAGGCTCATTATCATTGAAGCAAGGGTAGGCTCGGTTTTCTGCTGACCTAAAATCTGCAGAGTATAGGCAACACCGCTTGACATTACACCTGCATAAGCAACCGAGGGCATTGCGGCAATTATAGCATTCATATCAAAGCCCTCAAAAGCAAGTGCAGGTACAAGGCTTATAGCACCTGCTACAAAAAACTGTATGCAGGAAAGCTTAACACCGTCAACATAGGGTGAAACCTTATCAATTACAAGTATATGTACTGTATAAAGCACTGCGCAGATAAGCACAAGCAAATCGGAAAGCTCTACGCTTCCACCCTCAGTTACACAAAGAAGATAAAGCGCAACCACGGAAGCACCTATACAGGGCCAGATTATGGGGCGCACACGCTTTTTCATAAAAAGGGATGAAAGAGGAACAAGAAGAATGTAAAGTGCTGTAATAAAACCTGCCTTGCCCGGGTCTGTGCCCTTGTCGATGCCTGCCTGCTGAAAAACAGAGGCAAAGCAAAGAGCTGCACCGCAGCAAATTCCACCGATAAGAAGAGTTCTTCTGCTCTTGCTTTTATCTTCGGGTGAGATTTCTTCCTTCTTTTTAAATTTTCCCATAACGAAAATTACCGGAAGAAGCACTACACCGCCTAAAAAGGAGCGAAGATATATAAAGGTAAAGGGCCCTACATACTCTGCACCCGTGGTCTGTGCAACAAAGGCACTACCCCATATAAAGGCACAGATAAGAAGAAGCAGGGAGCCCACAAGCTGATTTTTACTGTTTTGTTTCATGTGAAAGTCCTTTCGGTTACAGATTAAGTGAGGGGAAAAGCTTTGTTATCATATCAAAAAGCCGGCATACCAAGGGAGCAAAAAGCAATGCAGGAAGATAGTTTGCAACCTTGAATTTACCGATACCCGTAAGGTTAAGACCGAGGGCAAGAATCATAAGTGAGCCCACGCAGGTGATTTCTGCAATAGCGGCTGTGCTTAAAAGAGGCTCAAGCACGCCTGCAAGAAGAACTATGCTGCCCTGAAACAAGAGCACAAAAACCGCCGCAAAGGGAACACCGATACCGAGTGACGCAGAAAGCATCATTGAAGAGAAAAAGTCGAGAAGGCTTTTTGTGTATATCATGGTATGGTCACCCTTAAGGCCCGAATTGAGCGAGCCGACGATTGTCATTGCTCCCACACAGAATAAAAGACTTGCAGTAACAAAGCCCTCTGCAAGGCTTACCTTGTCGGAGCCGTCCTTTTTAAGCTTTTTTGAAAGCAGGTCCCCTGCTCCGTTGAGCCTTTTATCAATATCAACAGCCGTGCCGACAATTGCACCGAGCACCATTGAGATAATTGCAACAAGCACATTTTCGCCCTTGAGCATACCCTGAACACCGATAAGTATTGTGCAAAGTCCGATACCTGTCATAACGGCATCAGTATATTTTTTTGAAATGCCCTTTTTAAAAACAAGGCCTATAAGACTGCCAAGCAGCACCGTTGCCACGTTAACAAGAACTCCTGTCATTTTTTTACATCTTCTTTCCTATGAATTAAGGCAAATTATATCACAGTTTTGCCCTAAGCTCAATAATTTTAAGAAAAATTAATTCAGATAAAGCTAAGGTCACGTGCTTTGTTTCACGTGACCTTTTTCATAATATCTGTATTATTTCAGAAGAAGCTTGTTGGTTGTAATCACCTCTGCGCCGAAAAGCACCATAACGTCCTTATAGACTGTATTATCAACCGTCCAGGCAGAAAGCCGAAGTCCCTTTTCCTTTGCAAGACGGTAGCCCTTTATGCCCTTGATAAATTCAAAGTAATGAAAGCTTATCGTGTCAACACCGTTTTCTACGCACCAGTTAACATCATCCTCCGTCATAACCCTTGTAAGAAGCATCATCTGTGCATCGGGGTCAACAGCCTTATAGGCTTCAAGGTATTCCCTTGTAAAGGAGATAAGCTCTGCTTTTTCCTCAAGACCGTATTTCTCGAGTATTTTCTTAAGTGAGGGCAGCTGCTTCACGTCACAGCCCTTGATTTCAATTACGGGTGTAACTTCACTCTTTGCAAGTATCTCAAGGACCTCCTCAAGTGTCGGCACCTGAAGATTTTCGTAGTCTTCAATTCCGTTGCCGCTGTCAAGCTTAAGCTTGCGGATTTCCTCAAGGGTGAAGTCGGCAACATTACCCTGTCCGTCGGTCATATCGTCAACGGTTTCGTTGTGGATTACCACCCATTTGCCGTCCTTGGTGTTATGAATATCGAACTCACAGCCGTCAAAGCCGTACTCAATAGCCTTTTCTATTGCAGGAATTGAATTCTGCGGCGCTATAGCTGAAAAGCCTCTGTGGGCAACCATAAGGGGCTGATGTGAGGTGTGGCTTGAAATTGAAAGCGAATCGCTTACGGTAGTCATATACATGTGCGGCACCATAATACCCACAACTGCAAGAGCCACACATAAAAGTGTTATAAAAAATACTGCAATTCTTTTTTTAGTCTTACTTTTCATATTTTCTCTCCTTGCCTTTTTTATGATTATACAACAGATTTTATCTGCCGTCAATCAAGGCAAAGAAGAAGAAATCACTTTCTGTAAACAAGTCTGTAGGCATTCGGGTAGGCTTCAAGAACTGCCTTGAGAGTTGTCCTTGTGCTTGAGCCCGGGTCGTTTACAAGGAAATTATCAGCCGTAAGGGTGCTTGCGCCCTCATAGGCGTAAACCGTTACCCAGTGCTGATTTCCCTTTGCCGTCTTCATACCGAATACTACGGGCTTACCCGAGGAAAGAGTCTTATAAAGCTCCTCAAGATAATTCTCAGGTGCATTTATAACGTTATAATATGTCGGCCAGTAAAGTGAGCCTGATGCCGAATAGGAAAGCCTCTTTGCCATTTCGGGCGGTGTTATTGTGTAGCCCTTATGGTAGGATTCGGTCATAGCGAGAGCTGTTGTTGTGCAGCCTATTGTACCTATTGTGCCCCCTGCTGTGCCTATGGGGTAGCTCTTCCAGCGCGAGTCCGTCTGCTTGAATGAGGGCACAGATATTTTTACGGCAGGGTATTTATGAGCCTGTGAGGCTGTTTTTTCAAGGTATGCCCTTGCAACAAAGCCTCTTTTGCTTCCGCGGTAAATTATTTCACACCAATCGCCGCTGCTTTTTATTGAAACAACCCTTTCGCCGTTGTTAAGGCTGTCAATTATGCTGTGACCCATTGAGGCTCCCGAGCGCACATTGAGTCTTCCGCTTGTAAGCTTAACGGTATAATCAATGCTTGAGGTATAGTTTTTTACGTAAGTGCTGCTTACGTAGGCCTCCTTTTTGTTTTCGTATTCTACAAGGTACCAGCCGTCGGTGCTGTCCTTTACCGTAAGCCAGCTGCCGTTATTAATGCTGCCGATAACCGTGCCTGCCGGTGCAGCTCTTATATTAAGTCTGCCTCCCGACGTTTCCACCCTTCCTGCGCTGTTCAGTGCCGAGGCAGAAAAGCTCATAACAAAAACTGCCGTCACTGTCATAAAAATCAAATATAAAATCCTTTTCATTTTACCTCCCTTGCTTGTGCGGCAAAAATGCACAATCAAAAAATTTCAGGATATCCCGCAACCGATTATAGCATAAAAGCACCCCGTTTTTTCCAGGTAAATAATGTAAGGATAAAATCTCACAATACGTGAAACATTTTGTTAAGATTGCAGTCTTTTTTTTCATAAGTATTGAATATTTACCAAAGTTATGGTATGCTATTAAGGAACATATGCGAAAATTTATCTTCACCGAAAGGATGAAATTATATGCTTGAACAAGTTGAAAAGAAAATACAGGATTTAAAAGACCTCCGTGCTAAGGAGTATTACAAGAAAAAGGATGAGGACCTTAAGGCCTGGGGTCTTACCACAAAGGCAGACGGCAAAAAGATTACACCCATCATCGTTACTGACGACGAATACGAGCAGCTTGTAAAGGCCGCTAACGGTATCGGCAAAACAGGAAGAAACTCTGTTGCAAACATTCTTCACGCATGTGCTTGGCTTGTGTTTGTTATCGGTGCAGTTGCAGGCTCCGTTGCAGCAGCCTTAAGCGAGGATTATTCTGTAATCGCATTTACTGCTTCAATTATCATCGGTGCAATTTTTGCTCTTATCTTCATGGGTCTTACAGAAGTAATCAGACTTCTTCAGCAGCTTATTGACAGTAAGGCATTTGAAAAGCCCGAAGCTGAAGCCGCTAAAAAGCCTCAGGTTCAGAAGGCAGCAGCAAAGGTTAGCGCTCCCGCACCTGCTCCTATGTATGTTCCCTACACTTCACAGGGGCAGACCTATGCTTACCCTGTTTATGCAGCTCCTCAGACAGCAGATGGTGACAAGCAGGCCGCACCTGCCTTCAACCCCGAAAATCTTCAGGCTTATTATCAGCAGCCCGTTATCGAGCCTCCCATCGCTGACGAAATCTTCAACGGCAGATAATTTATGAGCATCGACCCCGTACAGAAATGTACGGGGATTTTTTTGTACCCGAGGGGCTTTGGGAAATACGGGCGCATAGCTTCCTCAAAAAAGGAAGCGCCGGAGCCTTCGGCTCCGGCGGAAAAATTCAAGTCCCGGCGGGATTGAATTTTTCTATGCGCCCCTGCCACGTGAAACATCTGCATCAGCTGTACATATAATAAAAAGGGTGATAATATGAACTGTTCAATTACTGACCTTCGCAACAAGGAGGTTATAAGCTCAAAAAACGGCTGCCGCCTCGGATGTGTCAGCGATGTGGAAATCGATACCTGCTCGGGCTGTCTTGTTTCAATTATAATATGGGGCAAGGGCAGATGCTTCGGACTGCTTCGGGGAAATGACGATATTAAAATCTGCTGGAAGGATATCGAGGTTATCGGTGACGACACAATACTCGTCTGCTGCGACGTCAGCGGTCCTGCCTGCCGCGAGCAAATACGAGGCAGAGGCTTTTTCGATTCACTTTTCAAATAAAGCTTAAGAATTTAGCTCTTGACCCGACAAGCTGTTAAAGCTATAATAAAGAGGAAGAAAAACAAAGCCTTGGCACATAGTGCCGAAGCCTTAAGGAGGAAAAACATGAAACATCAGGAGCTTCTTAACAAGCTGACCCTTGAAGAAAAGGCGTCACTTTGCTCAGGTAAGGATTTCTGGAGTCTGAGAGGTATCCCCCGTCTCGGCATACCCGAAATTACAGTTACCGACGGACCTCACGGCTTAAGAAAAAAGGACCCCGACAGCAAGCAGTCAAGCCTTTCCGGCTCTGTACCTGCCACCTGCTTCCCTACTGCGGTAACAACTGCCTGCTCATGGGACGAGGACCTGCTTTACAAAATGGGTGAAGCCCTTGCCGAAGAATGTATTGCCGAAAAGGTAAGCGTTATTCTCGGCCCCGGCGTAAACATCAAGCGCTCTCCCCTTTGCGGAAGAAATTTTGAATATTTTTCCGAAGACCCTCTGCTTGCAGGCAAAATGGCCGCTGCCCTCATAAAGGGTATTCAGTCGAAGAACGTCGGCTCTTCACTCAAGCACTTTGCCGCAAACAGCCAGGAAAAAAAGAGAATGTTAATCGACAGCGTTGTTGACGAAAGAGCTCTTCGTGAGGTTTATCTCACCGCCTTTGAAATTGCCGTAAAGGAAGCACAGCCCTGGACCGTAATGAACGCCTATAACAAGCTCAACGGCACCTACTGCTCCGATAACGGCTACCTGCAGAATAAGATTCTTCGTGACGAATGGGGCTTTGAGGGTCTTGTTGTATCCGACTGGGGTGCAGTAAACGACAGAGTCGCAGGCATAATCAACGGCAACGACCTTGAAATGCCAAGCTCCAACGGACTTAACGACGCAAAAATCTGCAAGGCAGTGCGCGAGGGCAGAATGAAGCCCGAAAGCCTTGACACCTGCGCCGACAGAGTCCTTGACCTTATACTTAAGTCAAAGCAGGCGCTTGCTGACACCTGCTACGATAAAAACGCACACCATAAGCTTGCCCGTGAGGTTGGCGCAAACAGCCTTGTTCTTCTCAAAAACGAGGATAACACCCTTCCTCTTAAAAAGGATAAGAGCATTGCCATCATCGGTGAAATGGCACGCTGTCCCCGTTATCAGGGTGCAGGCAGCTCAATTATAAATCCCACCAAGCTTGACGATGCCTTTGATGCGCTTCTTGAAAAGGGCTACAAGCTCAATTTTGCTCCCGGCTACAACAAGAAGAAGGACGAGGTCAATGAGATTATGCTCAAGGACGCCTGCATTGTTGCCCAAAGAGCAGACGCCGTTGTTCTTTTCATCGGTCTTACAGAGGAAAGCGAGTCCGAGGGCTTTGACAGAAGTCACCTCAATATGCCCGCCTGTCACGTGAAGCTTCTTGAAGAGGTGCTTAAGGTTAACGAGAACGTGACCGTTGTGCTTTACGGCGGCTCACCCGTTGTGCTTCCCCACCTTGACAAAATCAAGGCGGTTGTTAACGGCTACCTTGGCGGTCAGGCCTGTGGCGGTGCCCTTGCCGACCTTTTAAGCGGTGACGTAAACTTCAGCGGTAAGCTTGCAGAAACCTATCCCCTTTGCATTGAGGATACACCCTGCAACAGCATTTATCCTGCAACAGGTCTTACTGCAGAGCACAGAGAGAGTATTTTCATCGGCTACAGATATTATGACAGCGTAAATAAGGATGTGCTCTTCCCCTTCGGCTACGGTCTGTCCTACACCGAATTCAGCTACAGCGACCTCAAGCTTTCAAGTGACAGCATCAAGGACACTGACGAGCTTGTTGTAAGCTTCAAGGTTAAGAATACAGGCGCTGTTGACGGTGCCGAAATTGCACAGCTTTACGTAAAGGATGTGGAATCAACTATCTTCCGTCCCGAAAAGGAGCTTCGTGGCTTTAAAAAGGTCTTCCTTAAGGCAGGCGAAGAAAAGACGGTTGAGCTTACCCTTTCAAAGAGAGCCTTTGCTTATTACAATGTAAATATCAGCGACTGGCATGTAGAAAGCGGTGAATTTGAAATCCTCGTCGGTGCATCCTCACGCGATATTAGACTTAACGGCTCCGTTAAGGTGGAAAGCACCGTGGATGCAGTTATCCCCGATTACCGTGAAACAGCCCCCTGCTACTACAACGGCAAAATGAACGAGGCCTCAGCAAAGGAATTCGAGGCTGTCCTCGGCAGAAAGCTTCCCCCTTCAGTAAGAAGCGCAAGAGAGCCTCTTACAATACTTAACTCCCTCGGTGATGCGGCTGACACAAAATGGGGCAAGGTTATAATCAGCCTTATTTCAAAGGCACTTTCCGGCTTCAGCAACGACAACTCGGTAAAGATGCTTGAAACAATGGTTCTTGATGTACCTATCAGAAGCTTCATAACAATGTCAGCAGGCGTGTTCAACGAAGAAATGGCAAAGGGTCTTCTTATGATACTCAACGGCGAAAAGCCCGGCTACGGTCTGGGTAAGATTCTCACCGGACTTGCAGGTGCCCTCAAGAATATCCCCACATTGCTTAAATCGATATAACATAAAAAAGCGGATGCAGTCGAAGCCTGCATCCGCTTTTAATTTATCCTTTTACTCTACCGTTCTTCTTCCGATAGAATCGTAGATTATACCTGTACCCTCAAACTTTTCAAGCTTATAACAGTTACGTCCGTCAAGAACGATAGGTGTTTTCATAAGTCTGAAGGCTTCGGTATCAATTGCCTTAACCTCTGCCCATTCGGTAAAGATAAAGCAAATATCTGCATCCTTAAGTGTTTCTTCAACTGTTTCACAGTAGGTAATATCGTCTGTGCATATCTTTTTAAAGTTTTCTGCACCTACGGGGTCAAAGGCCTTTACATTTGCGCCCTCATCAACAAGAGCAGGGATATTTACAAGCGAGGGAGCCTCTCTCAGGTCATCGGTATTAGGCTTGAAGGTGAGTCCGAGAACGGCAACGTTGAGCCCGTCAAAGCTGTTATAATACTTCCTTGCCTTTTTAAGAAGCTTGAGCTTCTGCATTTCGTTTACCTCAATGGCAGCCTTTACGGTTTTGATTTCACGCTCGTTGATATTGGAAACCCAATGAAGCGCCTTTGTGTCCTTGGGGAAGCAGGAGCCACCGTAGCCGATGCCCGCATTAAGGAAGCGTGAGCCGATTCTTTCATCAAGTCCCATACCACGTGAAACGT
>JBGVGP010000250.1:0-2442 GCA_045121735.1 Acutalibacteraceae bacterium | reverse complement strand
TACATCATTGTCTTCTGCTTTGCAGCAAGCTCGTTCTTTTCACTGTCAAGGGTCTTTACTTCTTCCTTGATTTCGTTCATACGGGCCATAATCTCGCTGATGTCGCCACCCTCCTTCTTAATCTGAGGGATTTTCTTGCTTGCAGCGTTCTGCTCTGCCTTGAGAGCATCAGCCTTCTGTGTGAGGGCTCTTACCTGAGCGTCAATTTCAAGGATTTCGTCAACAACAGCGTCCATATCCTTGTTTCTTGTCTTCATTGCTGCCTTAACCTTTTCGGGGTTTTCTCTTATAAGCTTAATATCTAACATTTTAAATTACTCCTTTTTTTAATCTTGACAACTCAGCTGTTGCCTGCAAGTGCTTCAAGAATTGACTGAAGGTCTACCTTGCTGAAAAATTCAATTTCAATTGTACCCTTATTTGCAGATTTAAGGTGAATTTCTGCCTTTCTGCCAAGCTCCTCACGAATAGCAATTTCCGCCTCGTCGTAGAAGGGGTCGCGCTTCTGCTTTTCCTTGTCCTTATCCTTTTCCTTCTGCTTTTTGTCGGAAAGGATATTCTTTACCATCTTTTCAACGTCTCTTACAGAAAGACCCTTGCGGATAATCTCATCGGCTACAAGGTTAATTCTTGCTTCCTCGTTAAGGGGAAGAAGTGCTCTTGCATGACCTGCGGAGATTTTGCCTTGCTTCACGTAGTCAAGTGTCTTTACGGGAAGTGCGAGAAGTCTCATTGTGTTTGCAACTGCAGGACGGGATTTACCTACCCTTTCAGCTGCCTCCTGCTGTGTGAGTGAGTAGTTATCCATAAGCACTCTGAAGCCCTCTGCCTCTTCAATGGGGTTAAGGTCTTCACGCTGAAGGTTTTCTATAAGGGCAATTTCCATGGTCTCATTTTCCTTCATTTCCCTTATAACTACGGGAACCTCGGTAAGACCTGCCATACGGGAGGCTCTCCAACGTCTTTCACCGGCAATAAGCTGATAACCACCGTCGGAAATGGGTCTTACAACAAGAGGTTGAATAACACCGTGGATTTTTATACTGTCACAAAGCTCCTGAAGAGCCTCGTCGTCAAAATGCTTTCTGGGCTGCTCTCTGTTAGGCTCAATTTCTGTAATAGGGAGTCTCAGAGGCTGATCACCGTCTGTTGTTGAATTGTCAAGGAAGAGAGCATCAAGTCCTTTTCCCAGACCGCTTTGTTTCTTTGCCATATTTATCCTCCTTAAGCTTTACTTTACCTTTTTATTATTCTTCTTTAGAAATTCTTTTGTAAATTCGTCATAAGCTGTGCTGCCCTTTGAAGCTCTGTCGTAATAGTATACAGGCTTACCGAAGGAGGGAGCCTCTGAAAGGCGTACGTTACGGGGAATAACACTGCCATAAACCTTCTGCGGGAAGAAGCGCTT
The DNA here is from genome assembly GCA_045121735.1 of Acutalibacteraceae bacterium. Classification (GTDB taxonomy): domain Bacteria; phylum Bacillota; class Clostridia; order Oscillospirales; family Acutalibacteraceae; genus UBA6857. The sequence continues at coordinate 1,034 of JBGVGP010000250.1, read as the reverse complement.
TACCTCATTTACAACCTGCTGTGTAAGGTTAAGTCTGCCGTCATACATTGTAAGAAGCACGCCCTCAAGTTCTATAAAAGAATTATAAAGGCGCTTTACCTGACGGATTGTATTCATAAGCTGTGAAAGACCCTCAAGTGCATAATACTCACACTGAATGGGAACTATCACGCTGTCACTTGCGCAAAGCACGTTAACAGTAAGAAGACCCAGTGAGGGGGGACAGTCGATGATAATAAAATCATAGTCCTCCTTTAAGGGAGCAAGAGCGTTCTTCATCCTGAACTGTCTGTCATCTATATCAACAAGCTCAAGCTCGGCACCTGCAAGGTTCATATTTGAGGGAAGAACATCCAGGTTTGCATAATCGGTATGCTTGAGTATTTCCTCTGCCTTTGTGTCCCCTACTGTCATATCATAGGTAGATTTGGCAATTTCTCTTTTATTTATACCAAGTCCGCTTGTGGCATTACCCTGGGGGTCCATATCAACAAGCAGCACCTTATAACCGTTATATCCTATGGCTGCGGCAAGGTTAACTGCTGATGTTGTTTTACCGACGCCGCCCTTCTGGTTTACTATTGCTACGGTTTTAGCCATTTTTTCACCTCTTTGTGATGATATTTTTAGTGTATTGATAATTATAGCATAAGATTTTGAGATTTTAAAGAGATTTTCGGAATTTTTTTAAAGTAGTGACGAATAAGGCCAAGGGCCAAAGGGCCGAGGGCCGACGCGTAGGGGCGACCCTGTGTGGTCGCCTGTTGTAAATCACACACAAAGAAAATAATATGTTTTTTCTAAACAAAGGAGCTTTTTGCCTTCCTCTTTGAGGAAGGGGGACCACGGAGTGGTGGAAGGAGTCTTCACAACTCCAAATCATGTTTAGTGCTCTTTACTCCCTCAGTCAAAATCACAGATTTTGACAGCTCCCTCAAAGAGGGAGCCATAATATATTTCCTTAACAAATAAATACAAAAGACGTAGGGGCGACCCTATGTGGTCGCCCTCTTATAAATTCTGCTTCCTCACGG
>JBGVGP010000249.1:0-4407 GCA_045121735.1 Acutalibacteraceae bacterium | reverse complement strand
GGAGGGCCGATCATAAGCACATTATGTCCACCGGCGGCTGCAATTTCAAGGGCTCTTTTTGCCTGAAACTGTCCTTTTACATCGGCAAAGTCGGGGATATATTCAACGGGAGTTTCATATTCACCGTAAAATTTATCTGTTGCTGCTTCAATCTGCGTTCTGCCCGAAAGATGCTCATGCAGCTGCTTTACATTTTTAACAGGGTATATTTCTATATCCTTTACAATGCAGCATTCGTGCACGTTGTCAGCGGGAATATATATCTTTTTTATACCTGCCTCCTGTGCCTTGATAACCATAGGAAGTGCGCCCTTTACCTTGTTGATGCTGCCGTTGAGTGAAACCTCACCGAAAAAGGCACTGTCATCTGTTTTGCAGCTGAGCTGATTAGTTGCAATTAAAAGCGCAACAAGAATCGGAAGGTCATACATAGGGCCTTCCTTTTTTACATCTGCGGGTGTAAGGTTGACGGTAAATCTTGAGGCGGGAAATTTAAAGCCGCTGTTTTTTATTGCCGAGCGTACTCTGTCACGGGATTCACTGACGGCTGCATCGGGCAGACCTACAATATCAAATCTTACAAGTCCGTTGTCTACGCTGGCTTCAACACCTACCTCGTAGCTGTCCATACCGAAAAGACCTATACTGTTTATTTTAACAAACATTGGAATCATCCTTTGTTACATCGTTTTGACAATTATAACACTTTAAAATTCTTTTGTAAATCATAAGTCATTCTTTTTTTAACTCAGTGCCGGGGTAATAGTGGGCCAGAATTTCTTTGTAGCTTTTTCCTTCCTGTGCCATATATTCAGCGCCGTACTGACTCATACCTACACCGTGCCCCTTGCCTTTAACTGTAAAAATAAAACAGCCGTCCTCAAGCTTTGCCGTAAAAGTTGTTGAAGGTAAGGATAATATATCCTTTACTTCAATTGCAGAAAAGTCTTTTCCTGCGATACGCAGCTTATTTATATAGCCGTTGTCATCTTTGCTTATAACCATTACCCATTTTTTTATATCCTTTTCTGTTATATCCGTGTTACCCTTGTTTTTAAAAAGAGCCTTGAATTCTTTTGATGTAAAGGAGCACTCCGTCACAAAGTTTTCTTTTGACGGTGATTCAATCTTTACAAGATATTCAACCGGCTTTCCCCATATTTCTTCAGCACTGTGGGTGTAGCCATCGCTTTGAGCGTGAAATACTGTCAGGGCAGTTTTATCATTATATGTCAGATATTCGGCCGATACGCTTTTGACGGCATTTTCTATTACACTGCGATATAGTCCGTAATTGTCGCCCCACTTTTTCTTCTGTTCGGATTTTTCTATGTAGCTTTGGTGTGTTGCAGAAGAGTCGGTTATTGTGAAATCGGTGCCATTGGTTTCCAACAAATATTTTGCGTACGTATACGAAGCTACTGCCTGTGCCTTGAGCGCTTCAGGTGAAAAGCTTGCGGGCATTTCAGCTGCAACAACACCTATCAGATATTCTGTAATTTCTGTTTCAACTGTTTCCTTTGTGGCAGTTTTAAAAACACTTATTTTTTCAGTTTTTTCCGATTTCTCCTGATCGGTGCTTTCGTCTGTCTTTCTTATTGCTTTGGTTTCTTCGTAAATGGATGTGCTTTTTTGGTTGCTGACAGTGTTGGTTATGAAGGGTATTGACAGCGAAAATATAAAAAGCAATGCCGTAAGTATAAAATAAATGCGCATAATCTCAATCTTCCTTGTAATAAAAGTATTATGTTTTACTGTAAATATTGACTTTATAATCTGTATGTTATAAAATATATGGTAATTATATTTTTATAATGAGTAATATATTTTTTTCGGGAGGCAGAAAAAATGTACGATAAAATTAACCCGATTTCTCCGGAATTACTTGAGGTAATGAGTGATAAAATTGAAAAAAAGAGCCATATTGATCATGATGCTTTTTGGAAATATGGTGTTAAAAGAGGTCTGAGAAACCCTGACGGAACAGGTGTTATGGCAGGCCTTACAAATATATGCTCAGTTGAAGGCTATTATATTGACGACGGTGAACGTGTGCCTAAAAACGGTGTACTCAAATATCGCGGAATCAATATCAATGATATTATTGATGCTTGCGAAAAGGAGGATCGCTTCGGCTTTGAAGAGGTTGCGTATCTTCTTATTTTCGGTTCACTTCCCACTAAGGATCAGGTTAACCTTTTCAAGGATGTTCTCGGCACCTGCCGTTTCCTTCCTGATACATATATTGAAGACGTGCTTATGAAAAATGCGTCAATGAATATTATGAATAAGCTTGCAAGATGTATTCTTATTTCTTATTCCTTTGACGAAAATCCTGATGACGTTTCTATTGAAAATGTGCTTCGTCAGTCAGTTCAGATGATTGCTCAGATTCCCGTAATTATCTGTTATGCATATCAGGTAAAAAGAAAGAAGTTTTACGGTAAAAGTATGCACATCCATCCTGAAAAGAAGGAGCTTTCAACAGCTGAAACAATTCTTCGCTCTATCAGATCTGACCGTAAATTTACTCACGAAGAGGCAAAGCTTCTTGATATTTGTCTCATTCTTCACGCAGAGCACGGCGGCGGTAACAATTCAACATTTACAAACAGAGTGCTTACATCAAGCGGCACTGATACTTATTCTGCTTATGCCGGTGCAGTAGGCTCACTTAAGGGCTCACGACACGGCGGTGCTAATATCAAGGTGTGCAATATGATTGACGATATCAAGGCGCATGTTGAGGATATCACAAACAAGGAAGAAATTGCTGCTTATCTTGAAAAGATTATACGTAAAGAAGCAGGTGACGGCAGCGGTCTTGTTTACGGCATGGGTCATGCTGTTTATACACTTTCTGACCCCAGAGCGGTTATTCTTAAGCGCAAAGCTAAGGAGTTTGCTTATAAAAACGGCTTTGAAAAGGACTTTGAGCTTCTCAATGCAATAGAAACCCTTACTCCTGAAGTGTTCAAAAAGGTAAAGGGCAAAACAAAGATTATGTGTGCCAATGTTGATCTTTACTCGGGTCTTATCTATAAGATGCTTGGTATTCCCGAGGATCTTTACACACCTCTTTTTGCCTGCGCAAGAATTGTAGGCTGGTCTGCACACCGTCTTGAAGAGCTTATTTCAGGCGGTAAGATTATCCGTCCTGCTTATAAGAATATTGCACTGCCCAAGAAGTATGTTCCTATGGAAGAGAGAATAGAGAATTTCCATGCTCTCGAAAATTACATACCCACTGAACAGCGTGAGTATGTTAAGGAGGATAACAATGAAGATTAAAAACGCAAACGAAAATGTCAGACTGAATGTGCTGCTTCCTTTTATGTATGCGGCAACCGTGCTTCTTATAATAATGAGAACCTTTCAGCTGACACGCTATATTGACAGCGAAACAGGCTTTATTACAGGCGGAAATGCTTTCTACGCTTTGTTTCTGATCATTATAGCTGTTGCAGTTGTTGCTTTTGCTGTAGTTTCATATCTTTCTGCCGAAAGTAAAAAAATAGAATTAGTCGGTATGAAGGATAAGCTGTGCTCAATTGCTTCAGTGGTTTTTGGCGCAAGTCTTGTTTATGACAGCTTTGTAAGCTTTAAAGACAGTGTAGTTATACTTAACGATATGTATATAGATGCTTATGTAAACAAAGCTGAGCTTTTTAAGGTTCTTATGTCAACCGGTGCTTTGCCTTATGCATTGCAGAGTGTTTTTGCTGTTGCTTCGGCAGTTTATCTTTTTATTCTTGCAAAAAGCTTTTCAAACGGAAGTGAAAATGCTCACAAACGAAAGTATATAGCGCTTGCTCCGATTGTTTGGGCGGCTTTTAAAATTATTACACGTTTTGTTAAACAGATAAGCTATATCAAGGTTTCAGATCTCTTTCTTGAGCTTATGATGCTTGCTTTAATGATTTTGTTCTTTGTTGCTCTCGCACAGGTTGTTTCCGGTGTATACAGCGATGATTCCCGTTGGAGAATTACAGCCTTAGGCTTAGGCAGTGCACTTATATCATTGTGCTTAAACATTCCCAGACTTGTTCTTACTGTTTTTGCAGGGGAATTTGTAAATAAAGAGTATCCCTTTAATTTAGCTGATACTGTTTTTGCTGTTTTTGCAATTTGTGTTGTAATGGCATCGTTAAAAGTATGTAAGAATCAGGTAGAATAAAACGGTAAAAGGGGCTTCTATATGGATTTATTTCAGAATTTGCCTGTAAGCTTTGCAGGTATTGATAAAATATTTGAGGTTGCAAATTACATCGACCTGGGTTTTACCACCGTTCGTTGGTACGGTGCAATTATAGCCTTTGGATTTACACTTGCAGTTCTTTTTGGCGGAAGAATTGCTTATGTATGGAAAATTAATCTTGATAAAATGATTGACGTTCTGTTATATGG
>JBGVGP010000248.1:0-4997 GCA_045121735.1 Acutalibacteraceae bacterium | reverse complement strand
GCACTCAGACGTATTGCAGAATTAAGCGGAAAGGAATTTGCATTCTACGAATGCGATATCCGTGACAAAGAGGGTCTTGATAAAATCTTCAAGAGTGAGAGCATTGAAGCAGTAATTCACTTTGCAGGTCTTAAGGCTGTAGGTGAATCCTGTGCAAAGCCCCTTGAATATTACGATAATAACATCGCAGGTACAGTATGCCTTTGCGAGGTAATGAAGGAAAACGGCTGTAAAAAAATCGTTTTCAGCTCCTCTGCAACCGTTTACGGTCAGAACAACATTTCTCCTCTTAAGGAGACAATGGCAACAGGTGGCACAACAAACCCCTACGGCACAACAAAGTATATGATTGAAATCATTCTTTCCGACCTTTTCAAGTCAGATAATGAATGGGCAATTTCAATTCTCCGTTACTTCAATCCCATCGGTGCTCACATCAGCGGCAGAATCGGTGAGGATCCCAACGGCATCCCCAACAACCTTATGCCCTTTATCACTCAGGTTGCAATCGGCAAGCGTGAGTGCCTGAGCGTTTTCGGTGACGATTATGACACCCACGACGGCACCGGCGTAAGAGACTACATTCACGTTGTTGACCTTGCTCTCGGTCACGTAAAGGCTCTCGGCAGAGCTCTTTCACAGTCGGGTCTCGATGTTTACAACCTTGGTACAGGCGTGGGCTACAGCGTTCTTGACGTTGTTAAGGCGTTTGAAAAGGCAAGCGGTGTTGCAATTAACTATAAAATTGCTCCCCGTCGTCCCGGTGACATCGCAACCTGCTATTCAGACCCCTCAAAGGCTTATGCAGAGCTTGGCTGGAAGGCTGAAAGAGGTATTGAAGAGATGTGTGCCGATTCATGGAGATGGCAGAGTACTAATCCCAACGGCTATCCCGACTAATTCAGAGCGGTGATAACGGCACAGGAACGCGCAAAGCGGAACAAAACAATTGAATTATAAACAGTACGGCGTTGCAGTATCGAACTGCAGCGCCGTAGCTTTGCGCTTGCCATTTTTTCGCCCTCTCGCAGTATATGCATACAGCTTCGGAGCGAAGAAAATGTCATCCTGCACCATTCTGACCGCTCTGAAGCAGGCGGCGATAACGGCACAGGAACGGCGACACAGAAATAAAATTAAATTATAATTATTCAGAAAAGCCGACGGAGCATCGAACTTCGTCGGCTTTTGTGTCGCCTTACCCTTTTTTTACCCTCTCGCAGTATATACATACAGCTTGCTCTTGCGGTTCCCAAAATTCATTGCGGCTTGGAGCGCCTATGAATTTTGACCGCTACGCCATCCTCACCTTGCTTTATCCGCCACCGGCGGCGCTTCGGTGACGATGCAGGGTAAAGAAAAGGGTATTCTGCACCATTCTTGTCAGCCCGAAACCGAGTCGGTGATAACGGCACAGGAAGTGCATTTGTCCACATGGACAAATATATCGTTTTGCCACATGCAAAATATCGTTTTCCGTAAGGAAAATATCGCATCTGCGAAGCAGATATATCGCTGCAATGCTGTTTGCTCAACGGCATTGCACTCCTTGTCCTCTCGCAGTATATACATGCAGCTTCGACACAAAAAACAGCCAAGTGTCCTTAAGAACACTTGGCTTATAAACGGAATTTTAAATGCTATGATTATACTTCGGGCTGATAGTTAACAATGTTATCGAACATGCTTTCAACATTGTCTGTTGTTTCCTGGTTAACTCTGAAGCCAAAAACTGAAAGGATAACTCTGAAAACATTGATAAAGTATTCACCGAACTGTGAAAGTGTAACGTTTTCGAAATTGAAGTTAAAGTTAAACATTATTGCTTCCTCCTCATATAATTATGAGACAAGTATACATCAATAAAATGCTTTTGTCAATTATATTTTGAAAATTTTAATAAATAATGAAAAAAATAAAAACCCACCCGAAAGGGTGGGCTTTATACGATTTAAATCATATAAATTCGAATCTTATTTAACAACGGGTTCGTAACCTGTGATGTTGTCATACATTGATTCAAGGTTATCCTTTGTGTCTTCGGGGATTTCCCACATTTCAACACCAAAGATTGAAAGAAGAGCCTTAAGAGCTGCCTTGAAATAGTTGATGATGGTTTCCATTATTACTTTATCCTCCTTGTTAGATTTTGTGAATCAGTTGATTCTTAAATTATTTCTCGATTTCGAAAAGGGGCCATTCGCCAAGGTATGAAAGAAGATTTGCGAGTGCATACCATGCGTTTTCGATAAATGCTCTGAGAGCATCCCACTGTGCGTTTGTCATTATACCGTACCTCCTTCATTATTTCCCATTCTAGGATAATTATATTTTATACTACAGTACTGCTTTTGTCAATAGAATATTCATAATTTCGTTATAAAAACTTAACTCTGCCAAAAGCAGATATTATTGTTAACTATTCACAATATAGAGGATCCTCGGCTTCTCTGATTACGAATTCCGAGCCATTCATTTTACCGAGATATTCGTTGCCTTTAATAAGCTTACCCTCAAGTATCATCTGTGCAAGTGGGTCTTCTACCTGTCTGCGAAGCTCTCTTTTTATCGGTCTTGCGCCGTAAACGGGGTCAAAGCCTGCCTCGGCAATGCTTTGTGAAACGCTTTCGTCAAAGCTTATAATTATATCCTGTGCTTCAAGTCTTTCGGCAAGCTCCTTAAGAAGCTTTTTGGAGATAAGCACGGTTTCTTCCTTTTTAAGCTGGCTGAAAACTATAATTTCATCAAGTCGGTTTATAAACTCGGGACGGAAGGTCTTCTTAAGCTCCTTCATAACCGCATCTTCAATCCTTCTGTTTTTGTCCTTGTCGTTTTCATCCTTTGTAAAGCCTATAGAGGTGCCCTCACCTGCAATCAGCTTTGCGCCCAGGTTTGAGGTCATTATAATCACCGTGTTTTTAAAGCTTACCCGTCTGCCCTGGCTGTCGGTGAGAATTCCGTCATCAAGCAGCTGCAGAAGAATGTTGAACACGTCGGGGTGAGCCTTTTCGATTTCATCGAAGAGAATAACGCTGTAGGGCTTACGCCTTACCTTTTCCGTCAGCTGACCGCCCTCGTCATAGCCTACATAGCCCGGAGGAGAGCCGACAAGCCGTGAGGCGTTGTGCTTTTCCATAAACTCGCTCATATCAAAGCGTATAACCGAATCCTCCGTGCCGAAAACAACCTGACCGAGTGCCTTGCAAAGCTCAGTTTTACCTACACCCGTAGGTCCGAGAAAGAGAAAGGAGCCCATAGGTCTTTTCGGGTCACGAAGACCGCTTCTGCCACGGCGCAGAGCTCTTGCTACGGCTGTAACGGCCTTATCCTGACCGATTACACGCTCGTGCAGTAAGGCTTCCATATTTAAAAGCCGCTCACTTTCCTGCTTTGTAATCTCCGTTATGGGAATGCCTGTCCAGGAGGATATGATTTCACTTATTTCCTTTGCTCCTACGCTGCCCTTTTCACGGGTACCCTCTTCCTTCCAGCGTGTTCGTGAGACAGTTATCTGACTCATAAGCTCCTTTTCTCTGTCACGAAGGGCGGCGGCCTTTTCAAAATCCTGTCCGTTTATTGCCGCACTCTTTTCTTTTGTAACATCGGCAAGCTTATCCTCAAGCTCCCTTATTTCGTCGGGCACGGTAAAGCTTTTAAGCCGTACTCTTGAGGCAGCCTCGTCAACAAGGTCAACGGCCTTGTCGGGAAGATACCGGTCATTTATATAACGGGCTGAAAGGCTTACGGCTGCCTTAATTGCCTCGTCGGTTATTTTCACCTTGTGGTGGGCCTCGTAGCGGTCGCGCAGACCCTTTAAAATTTCAACTGCCTCTTTTTCGCTCGGCTCACCGACCTTTATCGGCTGAAATCGGCGTTCAAGTGCAGAGTCCTTTTCAATGTGCTTACGGTATTCGTTAAGGGTGGTTGCACCTATAAGCTGAAGCTCGCCACGTGCAAGGGTGGGCTTTAAAATATTTGCCGCATCAACGGCACCCTCTGCCGAGCCTGTGCCTATAAGATTATGAACCTCGTCAATAAAAAGGATTACATCCCTTGCCTTTATGACCTCGTCTATACAGCCCTTTATTCTTTCCTCGAAGTCACCTCGGTATTTTGTACCTGCCACCATACCTGTAAGATCAAGGGTAACAAGACGCTTGTCCTTTAAAATTTCCGGCACGTCTGCGTTTGCAATTTTAAGGGCAAGTCCCTCTACGATAGCTGTTTTACCTACTCCCGGCTCACCGATAAGGCAAGGGTTATTTTTCGTGCGCCGTGAAAGAATCTGAATAACACGCTCAATTTCCTTTTCTCTTCCTATAACAGGGTCAATTTCGTTTTTGTTTGCCTTTGCCGTCAGGTCCTGTCCGTATTTGTCAAGTGAGGGAGTATTACTTTTTTGTCCCCGTTGACGGCGCAGGGAGGGGGAGACAGATGTAGTGTGACTTTTTACACCCGAGGTGATTTCGTCAAGAAGAATCGGTATACTTACACCTGCCGCCTTAAGCACCTCTCCTGCCGAGGACTCCTCCTGGCTTAAAAGAGCCTTGAAAAGATGCTCCGTTCCCACATAGCCGGAATTTTCCTTTGCAGCAAGGGAAAGGGCATTTTCTATTATATTTTTTGCCCGTGGGGTAAAATCGGCAGGGGACAGCGCCGTTGGTATTCCCGTGCCTATGGCTTTTTTTATTGCATTATACACTGCTGTCGCAGTTATGCCGCGCTCGATGAAGCTTGACTGAATACTGCCTGTCTCCTCTGCCAGAAGAGCGTAAAGCAAATGCTCCGAGCCTATATAGGTATGCCCCATATCCTCTGCGGCTTCAACGGCTCTGTTGAGCGCGCGATTCGCTTTTTCTGTAAAGCCTGTGAATTTGTACATGGATGTTACCTCCTTTAGTAGTAAGTAGTGAGTATTGAGTAGTAAGGGTCGAGAAATTCAGGAATTCGGAATTACCGCCTCAAAGAGGCAGAGCGTACATACTGACCCGTAGCGG
>JBGVGP010000247.1:0-3678 GCA_045121735.1 Acutalibacteraceae bacterium | reverse complement strand
AAGCGGCAGTCATCACGGCGGATGAAGGAGAAGGTTACAATAACCTCACCCTCGGGCATTTTTTCAAAGCCGTAGTCAAAATCAAATTCCATTTCACTTAAAGGAGCAAGATTTTCAAATGTAGCTCTCTTGAGAATACCGTCCTTAAGCTTTTCGCCGTTTTCAGTGATGAGGTACTGAATGTCGAATTTTTTAAGGTCAGAGAACATCTGCTTGTTCTTAAGAAGGAACTTACCCTTTTCAAGGTCAATTGCCTTAACCTGAATTTCACAGTAAACCTTTCTTACCTCGTGGATTGAGGGGTGCACCTTTCTGTCAGCGGCAATGATACCGTTGGCGTTGAAGTAGGTGTTACTGCCCACAATAGCGCAGGTGTTATAGGGAGGCTTTATCCAAAGATCCTTTTCGTTGTAGTCTGTTCCGTAAAGCCACATATCCTCGCCGTCCTTGTTGACCTTATGGATAGCCTGGTCAACAAAGTCCCAGATATAACCGCCGCAGAGGTTGTCGTACTTCTCAAAGGCGTCCATATATTCCTGGAAGTTGCCGAGGGAATTTTCCATAGCGTGAGCATATTCGCAGAAAACAACAGGCTTTGTATAAAGCTCCTTGGGAATAGGCTTGCTGTCAGCAGCAAGAGAGTTTGCAATATTGTCAAACCATGTGATTGTAAGAGGCTCTTTTTTACCGAGCTTTTCAACCTGATCCTCGGTGGGATACATACGGCTGATAACGTCACTCTTTGTAAAGTCAAAGTCACCCTCGTAGTGGAACTGACGTGTAGTATCAAGCTTAAGTGCTGCCTCCTTCATGCGAAGGAAGTTGCTTCCGTCACCTGCCTCGTTACCGAGACTCCACATAAATACGCAGGGACGGTTTCTGTCACGAAGCACCATTCTTTCCATACGGTCAACAACGGCTTTTGTCCACATAGGATTGTCACCGGGCACGTTCTTTCTTCTTACGCCGTGGGTTTCAAGGTCGCATTCGTCCATAACGTAAAAGCCGTATTCGTCACAAAGGTCGTAAAAACGGGGATCGTTGGGATAGTGGCTTGTACGGATGGAGTTGATGTTGTTGCGCTTCATTATGTTAAGGTCCTGAATATATCTTTCATCAGGAACTGCCCACGCGTGGTCGGGGTCATAATCGTGACGGTTTACACCTCTTATAAGAAGAGGCTTGCCGTTGATGAGGATTTTTTCGCCCTGAATTTCAACCTGTCTGAAGCCGATGCGGATAGCCTTGTAGGTCTCCTTGCCGTCACAGGTGATTTTCATAACAAGAGTGTAGAGAGTGGGGCTCTCACTTGACCAAAGCTCGGGCTTTTCGATTCTCTTTGTGAAGCTGAGCTTTGCCTCTGCCTCGTTCATATTGATTTCGAGTGTGCCAAGGTCAATGGGGTCGCCTGATGTGAGAAGTGTAGCCTCAACTGTAGCAGTCTTTGCTTCGTCTGTGTAGTTGCGAAGATATACATCAAGGTCAAGGTCAGCGTCGGTGTAGTCGTTCACAAGAGCTGTTCTTGCAAAGAAGTCACGGATACAAATCTTGGGCTCACTGTAAAGGTAAACCTCACGGTAGATACCTGAAAGGAACCACATATCCTGGTCCTCAAGGTAGGTGCCGTCGGTGTAACGGTAAACCTCGGCGGCAAGTGTGTTTACACCGGGCTTTACAAGGGCAGTGATATCAAACTCGTGGGGAGTGTTTGAGCCCTGTGAGTAGCCTACGTATTCGCCGTTGAGATAAACCTTGAGACCTGCCTTTGCAGCGCCGAAGTGAAGGAAGATTTCTCTGCCGTCCCAGCCCTCGGGTACTGTAAAGGTTGTTCTGTGCATTGCAACCTCCTGACCTGAAATGTCAATGGAGGGGATTTTCTTTTTATCAACGCAGATGCAGTTGGGGAAGGAGTTGGCGTAGTACCAGGGCTTTGAATAGTCCTTCTGGAACTGCCACACGCCGGGGATTGTGATATCCTCCCAGTTGCTGTCGTCAAAATCGGGCTTTCTGTATTTTTCGGGCAGCTCGCCTACGCCCTTGTACCAGAAAAACTTCCATGTGCCGTTAAGTGAAAGCTTATAAGGAGATTTACCGCGGCCTGCAGCAAGCTCTGCCTTGTCGTAGCAAAGGGCAAGGTCATGGCCGTCTTCCTTGTTTTCTTTGATGATTTCGGGATTTTCCCAGATATACTTCATGTTTTTCCCTTCTTTCAATATATTTATATACCACTCTATTTTACTAAATAATAGCACTTATGTCAAGGGAAAAGAAATGGGCGCAGTTTAATGCAATTTACACAAAAATCACCGCGCTCAACTATGCAATTTCAACTTGCCAAACCTGATAATAAGTGTTAAAATAATAAGGAAAATTTATAAAAAATAAGGTGAAACAATGGACGTAAGAAACGAAGTAAGAAATATTGCTATTATTGCCCACGTTGACCACGGTAAAACCACAATGGTTGACGAGATGCTCAAGCAGGCCGGCACCTTCCGTGCAAATGAGCAGGTAGCAGACCGTGTTATGGACTCCAATGACCTTGAAAGAGAAAGAGGCATCACCATTCTTTCAAAGAATACTGCAATTTACTATAAGGATACAAAAATCAACATTGTTGACACACCGGGTCACGCTGACTTCGGCGGCGAGGTTGAGCGTATTCTTATGATGGTTGACGGCGTGCTTCTGCTCGTTGACGCCTTCGAGGGCTGTATGCCTCAGACACGCTTCGTGCTTAAAAAGGCTCTCGGTCTTGGCAAAAAGGTGCTTGTTGTAGTAAATAAAATTGACCGTCCCGGCGCAAGACCGGCCGAGGTTGTTGACGAGGTGCTTGACCTTTTCATTGAGCTTGGTGCCGATGATGACCAGCTTGAATTCCCCGTTGTATACGCTTCTGCAAGAGACGGCTATGCTTCTCTTGATGACAGCGTACGTGAGGGTGATATGCGTCCGCTTCTTGATGCTATACTTGAAAATATTGAGCCTCCCAAGGGTGAGCTCGACGGCCCCACACAGATTCTTTTCTCCTCACTTGACTATGACGATTATATCGGCAGAATCGGTATCGGCAGAGTTGAAAGAGGCAGCGTTAAGCAGGGTCAGGCCGTTGTGCTTTGCAACAATGAGGGCGAAAGAAAGAACGTAAGAATTTCACGTCTTTATCAGTTTGAGGGTCTTAAGAGAGTTGAGGTTGAGTCTGCAAAGCTCGGTGACCTTGTGTGCGTTTCGGGTATTTCAGAGCTTAACATCGGTGAAACTGCCTGTGACCCCGACCATGTAGAGCCTCTTCCCTTTGTTAAAATTGATGAGCCTACAATTTCAATGAACTTTATTGTCAATAACAGCCCCTTTGCAGGTAAGGAGGGCAAGTTTGTTACCTCCCGCAACCTTCGTGACAGACTCTTCAAGGAGGTTGAAACCAACGTAAGCATGCGCGTTGAGGAAACTGACACCACCGATGCCTTCAAGGTAAGCGGCAGAGGTGAGCTTCACCTTTCAATTCTTATTGAAACAATGCGCCGTCAGGGCTACGAGTTCTCCGTTTCACGTCCCAAGGTAATTCTCAAGCAGGGCGAAAACGGTCAGACCCTTGAGCCTATGGAGCTTCTTATTGTAGAGGTGCCCGACCAGTATGCAGGTGCAGTTATTGAAAAAATCTGCTCACGTAAGGGTGAG
>JBGVGP010000246.1:0-4177 GCA_045121735.1 Acutalibacteraceae bacterium | reverse complement strand
CCATATAGGCTCTCTGCTCTGTCCAGCTTTTTTCAATAACGCTGTAATAGCCTCTTTTTCTTCTGCCGTCAAAGAGACTTACAAGAGGAAGAATGCTCTGCGGCAAATCAGAGAAAATATGACGGAAGCTTACCTTATTCTTCCTTCTTGCCTTTATAAAGTCCTTTTTAAGATAGTGGCCGTAGTCGGAAAAATAGGTCTTTGAGTCCATTCCGCAGGTATGCTCAGCTATACAAAGAAGAGCATCGGTGAAAGCCCTGTATTCCTCACTGTCACGAAGCATACTGCCATCAGCAAGCCACTTGTTTTTAAGCCTTATAAAGGTTCGCAGACCGGCTGATTTATAGGGGTCCGTGGCGCTGCCGTGAATCCAGCTGTCGCCCATTTCACCCTCAAATACGGGAAGCTTATGACGCACCTCCCATATAACATCGGCAAAGTCATCTATTGTTCCTGCAGTAATTTCATAGCCCGGGTACTGCTTCTGAATTTCGTCAAAGTGGGCAAGCACCTTTTCAGGTGAGGGTGCGCCGTGGTTGTCAAGGGTGTGGTCAAAGTAAAGTATTTCTTCAATAAGCTCACTTTCAAAGGCTCCGCCATAGGCACCGGAGTAAATTACCACAATCTCACTGTCACCGTTTTTCCATAAGAAGCAGGGCGGAACATCCACAAGGGCAGAGGCGCCGTTTACGCCTATATGTAAAAGCTTGATGCCGTGCTTTGCAAGCAGGGGCACTATTCCCCTTGTATGACCGGGAACATCGGTCATTTTTGCGCTCACGGTTTTTCTTTGGCGTATTTCATCAAGTGCATCAACTATAGAAAGGCCGTAATCGAGGCTATCCTCATCAAGCAGCTCCGTATGAGTTGTAAAGGGCATAGCGTGAGGAACAATGTTACCCTCCCTGAGTGCCTTTTCAAGCCTTGCTCTGCCTTTTTCGTCCTTAAGTGCTTCCTTTATTATCCATGAGCCTGTTGTCCACACAAAATATTTTTTGCCGTCCTTATTGACCCCTTCTGCAAGGTCAATAGCCTCGGGTATAAAGGTATCAATATACTTCTGTCTGATATTTTCAGCATAGTCAGTAAAGCCTAAATCAAGATGGGTTTTTGAAACAACAAATACCTTTTTCATATTAGCTCCTTATTATTCCGTAAAAAAATTATACCATAGACCGATTATAGCATACAGACACGGTAGCTTTCAAGCAAAGCTATGCTTTTTAACGCAAAAAAATAAGCTGCGAAAAACGCAGCTTATTTCACCGATACCCCGTAAGGCGTTTGAATTTGCTTTTACACAATACCTGCAGTTGAGTACTTGGCAACTGTGTGGAACACGCTTCCGGGATTCATATTTGATTCCTTAACAACAAGCAGGTTATTTGTCTGATAATAAAGAGCACCTGAATGGAAGTTAAGTGAGTTGAGAATGGAAACATACTTACGCTTTCCGTTTTCAACGTATGAAAGCTGAAGGTCCTTGTTGTGTATTTTACCGTAGGGCTTATAGTTTATTGACTTATAGCCGATATCCACGCCGACCTCGAAGCCGTCAAGCCAATTATTGCTGATACCCTTCATATTAAGGAAAACCTTATTTTCAGGGCTTCTTGTGTTATCAAGCACATCATAGAAAAGCTCAAATATCTGTCTGCTGAGGTGCCAGCTGTGGCTATGGTTAGCGTTGTTCCAGGCAATGATTACAGAGCCCTCTGACTGATGAGCCTTACGTATATACTTACAGTAGGGATTATTTACCTCATCCCATACGTTTACATCACCGCCGAAGGGAGCGTAATAGAATTCAAATACGCTATCGGTTTCACTGCCGAGGTATACTATCTGCTCATCCTTGGGGATTTCACTTTCCTTACCTGCACGGATAAGCTTAATTTGTTCAGTGTTTCTGGCTCTTATGATGTTTCTGAAGATATAAACATCATCCTGAACTTCACCGTACTTCATCATAAGTCCGATATAGTTTTTAGAAATCTGATAAATCTTTGCATGGTCAGAAATAATGGTAGCAGTCTGAAGCTTGCTGTTACCGTTTACTGCTGTATCCTTGATACCGTCGAGGTTTGTGCTTGATGACCACACTGCATTCTTATGTGCCTTACCGTTCATATCAAGGTAATGTGAAACAGCGCACACCTTAACGTGCTCCATATCTGTAGCACCGTGAGTGCCGAGTGACCACTTGGAGAATACAGCATTGAGATAATCACCTACAACGCCGTCCTTCACATAGGCTGTATCACAGGCGTCGTTCATATGACCCTTGAAGTATTCAGCAAAGGTAGGATCCTTTTTGGAGATGGGATAACCGTCAAGCTGAGTAATAACGTTAACCTTGATACCCATTCTTGCAGCGGTAACAAGAAGATATGAGATACGTACAAAGCCGTACTTGTCGTATTCCTTACCTACAAGGTTGCGCATATAACCGAAATATCTGCTGTTTCTGTTGATATTGATTGCAGCCTCTATTGAAATACGGTATGCTGAAACGTCAATTGAAACGTTTTCCTTGGGGTTAGCCTGCTTGTAAAGGATTGCCTGATAAATAAGCATACCCTCACCGAAGGTACAGTTGTTTGCCTTTTCGCCCTTTCTGTAAACAAAGGTATCTACTGCAACGGTTTTCTTGTTGATGTTCTTAAAATATGTTGTGTTGCGGCTCATAAAGTTTGAAGAATTATCAAGCTTAGGAAGAGCTGCATATTTTGAATTGATATCGCCCTGGTCTGATTTCTTACCAAGATCGATAATTGTTTTTACTGAAGGATTGCTCTTTGCCTTTACCTTCTTGGTTGAATTGCGCTTATAGGTGCTGTATGAGGGAACCTCGCCTGTTTCGTCAGTAACCTTAATATTACCGACAATTGCCTTTGACCAGTATGACTTGGTGAGCTTCTTGACTTCTGAATCCTTATAGCTTGACTTCTTGATGCTGAGCGATGACTTTGAGCTCTTACCGTAAATTATCTTACCCTTCTTTGCCGTATTCTTTGATACGGTAAGTCCGTTTATTGTAACCTTGGGATTTGATGAGTTGATGCAGATTGCACCGCCGGTGGATGAGCTGTTTTCAGTCATCTTGTTCTTATAAAGCTTAACAGTGGTTGTCTTGGAGATGTAAAGTGCACCGCCGCCCTTTGTTGAGCTGTTTTTTGTAAAGGTACAGTCCTGAATAGTGTTTGTGCTTTTGCCTGAATAAATCATCACTGCACCGCCGTAGCTTGCTGCAGTATTTGATGTGAACTTTGACTTATAAATGCTTGTGGTGCCCTTGTTGTAAATTGCAACTGCACCGCCTGAGGTCTTACTTATGTTTGACTCAAAGGTACTGCTGTATACCTTCACTGTTGAGCCGCTGTTATATAAAACGGCACCTGCACCGCCCGAGGTGTTACCTGTAGCAGTTAATTTGTTGAGTGTAACTGATGAGCAGCTGTAAACGCCTACTGCACCTGCATCACCTGTAGACTTGTTCTTGCTGAGCTTTACTACATCAAGCACAAGTGTTGATTCCTTTGCATAAACTGCACCTGCAGAAATACCGGAGCCCTTTACTGAGTTTGAGCTGAAGGATGAATCGGTAACGGTTACCTTACTGCTTCCGATGCTGTAAATTGCACCGCCGCCGCTTATTGCTGTGTTCTTTGAAAAGCTTGAATCGTCAACGTTGACTACGCTTTTTCTGTAAAGGTAGATAGCGCCACCCTTTGCACTTTCGGGCTTTTTCTTGGAGGTTGCCTTGTTTGAGGTAAACTTACAGTTTTTAAAGTTAATCTTGCCGCCGTATTTAAGGCTTGTATCGGTTGAGCCGAGAGCTGCTGCACCGCCCATTACGGAATTATTGCTTGTAAACTCGCAGTTTTCAAAGGTACATACACGGGCTACAACCTCTTTGTTTGAGTAAGCTGCATATACGGCACCGCCTCTGTCTGAAGCAGTGTTTTTATTGAATATAGTGTTATAAGCGATACAAGCAGTGTACGAGGAAATAGCACCGCCGTTATCTGAAGCCTTGTTTGAGGTAAAGGTTGTACGGCCGAAAATTACAATATTACCGTGGCTGCCTGCGTGAATAGCACCGCCGTTATCGGTTGCGGTGTTGCCCTTGAAAAGTACTGTGCTGCCCTTTTCGTCGCCCTGTAGACCTATGCGG
>JBGVGP010000245.1:0-5501 GCA_045121735.1 Acutalibacteraceae bacterium | reverse complement strand
CTTGATGTAAACGGCGACGGTATGATGGGCTATATCACCATTGAAAAAATCAAGATTCAGCTGCCTATTTACCACGGAACAAGTGACCGTGTTCTCAACTCTGCAGTCGGTCACGTTGAAGGCTCAAGCCTTCCCGTAGGCGGCACAAGCACCCACGCAGTTTTATCAGCACACAGAGGTCTCCCCTCTGCAAAGCTTTTCACTAATCTCGATAAGCTTGAAAAAGGTGACGTGTTCACCATACGAATTCTCGACAGAACAAACACATATCAGGTTGATCAGATTCTTATAGTTCTTCCTGAAGAAACAAACGACCTGAATATTGTTTCAGGTGAAGACTATTGCACCCTTGTAACATGTACTCCTTACGGTATAAACACCCACAGAATGCTTGTAAGAGGTACCCGAATTGAAAACATTGAGCCTGAAAAGGTCATCAATGTTATAACAGAAGCTTATCAGATAGATCCGCTTATTGTTACACCTGCTGTAGCAGCGCCGATGCTTGGTCTTCTTCTTATCGGTCTTATAGTTAAAAGCAGAAGCACAGGCAAAAAGAAAAAAGCAAAAAAGAACAAATAAATTACTGAAAGGAGATTAAGAATATGAATGCAAAAAAATATCTCAAAGCGTTTTTTATACTTATTGCTGCATTTGTTATCTGTGCATATTCTTTATCTCCGTCTGCTAATGCAATCATCAGCAAAAACGGCACAATTTCACTTAACATTGCCGATTCCGGTACAGGCCTCCCCCTTTCAGGCGCCAGCTTTCGTCTGTACTTTTTTGCAGCTGCCTATGAAAGCGGTGACGGTGTAGGCTATAACTACGTTTACCCTTATGATGACTGTAATATGGATATGGATAACCTGCAGGATGCTTATCTTCCTATACATCTTACACACTTTGCAAACAAACACTCTCTCCCCTATACCGAAAAAAAATCGGACTCAAACGGTCACCTTATTTTTGAAAATCTGACACCGGGCGTCTATCTAATCGTTGCATCTGAAAGCGTTGATAATTATTTTATGCCCACACCCTTTGTTATCAATATTCCACTTTATGATAACGAAAACAAAAATTGGGTTTATGATATAAACGCTACTCCAAAAATGAGGATTTACAGCGGCTCGGAGGCTGATTCATTCACTTATATCAGCGTAAAAAAGATTTGGGATACCGAGGGAGCTCACCCCGAAAGCGTTACAGTCAGCCTTTTAAGAGACTTCACGGAGGTTGACACAGTTGAGCTTAGTGCAGAAAACAACTGGAGCTTCCGTTGGGAAAATCTTTCGCAGCAATACACCTGGAGTATTGTAGAAAATGTGCCTGACGGCTATACTGTTTCTTATGAGACCTCTTCGAACACTGTTACTATCATAAACAAAGGTGACGGTGATGCTTACACCGAAACAACCGTTCCTTCTTACGATTCCGAAGACGAAGCAACAACAGAACCCGAGGAGCTGATATACACAGGTCAGCTTAACTGGCCCGTACCTGTTTTATCTATAGCAGGCTTGCTTATATTCAGTACAGGCTGGGCAATGCTTAATTTAGGCAAAAAAGACGAGGAAGCCCTATGAAAAGAAAAATAGCAATAACCTTTATGTCTGTCGGAATTCTTCTTATTGCCGTCTCTATGGGCCTTCTTGTGTATAATAATTACGAGGATAAAAACGCCCATACCAACACTGAGATTATTGTTGAAAAAATCCGTCAGAACATTGCCGAAAGTGAATTAAAAGAAAAACCCGACGATCCCTTTGATACTGAAATGAAAGTTAAAGAAATCGACGGTTACGGTTATATCGGATATTTAACAATACCTGCTATTGACCTTGATTTGCCTGTAATGTCCGAATGGGATTATGCAAGATTAAAAATATCTCCCTGCAGATATTTCGGCAGCACAAAAACTGATAACCTTGTAATTGCCGCCCATAACTATGAAAGTCATTTCGGTTCATTGGACAGTCTCACTCCGGGAGATACGGTGATTTTTACAGATATGGATGCTAAAAAGCACCGTTACAAAGTGAAATCTGTTGAGCTTCTTATGCCGACAGATGTTGACAAGGTTAAAAATACCGGTGATGACCTTATACTTTACACCTGTACATACAGCAGAGCAAAAAGAATTACCGTGCGCTGCAGTTATTCAAAATAATTTTTATAATCGACATCTTCAGAACCGTACAGCAAAACATCCCCGATATTTAGCCGAGCGTTCGTAAGGACACTCGGCAGTTTTATTCGCCATACGGCGAGTTATATTGCTTCGCAGTGATATTATGCTTCGCATAGTTTTATTGTCCTTCGGACAGCTTTATGCGAATAAAATAACACTGAAGCCGTAAGGCTTCAATATCACTTTTGATTTATCAAAAATATCACTTTAAATTTTAATTTGCAATATAACTTATACACACCGAAGAAAATATTTTCAGATGGGCATTATTGAATTAAAAGCCTATAACCCACTATGACACTTTCAAGCCGAAAGTGTCACTTTTTTATACAAAAAATCGGGAGGCACTTCATTACAAAGTGTCTCCCAATAATTTTTAACTGTCCTTAGCAACCTCTGGCATTCGGGGATGTTTTTATTATCTGTATTAAGCTATAAATCATTCAACGCTTATATCCCAGCCGTCCAGATTTCCGCTGATACACTCAACATTTAATTTGCCGTCAACAAATGTAAGCTTTGCAAGAATATCGGGCAAGCAAAGCGGAACGGTTAAATTTTCACTGACAGGCTTTAAGGTAAGCTTTTTGTTTTCATAATCAACCGAAAGACCTGAAACCGCATTCAGCGTTGACCAGCTTGACATAGGACGAGTATAGTGATGACCACACTCCCAATGATCCCAGAAGTGACCGAGACGCATTTGATTACTACCAATAGACTCCATCTCAATGTCAGCGGTTTCCTTGAGTCCTACAGAAAGAGCAAGAGCAGCAAAAACATAGCCAATACCCGTCCATACAGCTATCTCCTGGCAGTTTTTGTAGGTATGTATGGTAGTTTTCCTGCCTTCAGGTACAGATGCATTTACAAGGCCCTGATCAGCATCAAAATTATTACGGAATATAGCTTCAGCTACAGCACGAACCCTTTCATCGGGAATATTACCCGACAAGCCCATCATACGAAGAAACCATTCACCGTCAAGCTGATCAGTCATAAGTGATTCATCGGTTACATCCTTATTTTTCCAAAGGTTGTAATATTCTCCATTCCACAGCTTTTCTTCAAGAGATTTTTTACCCCTTTCCAAAATACTACACCACTTATCAGCAAAGCTCTGTTCCCCTACTCTTTGAGCAATAAACGACGCCGCTTTCAAAGCCGCAAGCCAAAGCACAGAAATATATGCAGGTGTTCCCGAAAAATTCCAGGCATCATAAGTGTTACGCTTGGTATCATTGTCAGGTAAGCCGTCATTATCGGTATCAAGCTTTTCCATTGAATCCATCGCCCTTTTAACATTATCCCAAAGGGACGTAAGATAATCTCTGTCACCTGTAAACAGATAATCACGTAGCACCATAAGCACAAACTGCATATTCATATCTACACGATCAAAGCTATCATCGGTCTGTTGCATATCAGGCTTAAACAGATGATGCACTCTGCCGTCCTTTCTCTGATGCTCAGCGCCCATTTTCATTTGCTTTTTCTGCAAGTCAGGAAACAGGCTCACAAGGGAAAATGAGGCGTGATAGGTGATATCGGTAGTATGAAGTCCACAGAAGCCTAAGCCCTCCCACAGACCAAATTTACCGTTTTTAAGATACACTGAGCTTTTAATGAGAGGTGAAAGATTTGACGACCATGCATCGGGGTAAAATAACGGCAGGTCAGTTGAATAAAGAAGGTCTGCAAAATCAACTGACTTTTTAAACACAGAGTCATAGTTTTCAGCAAGAAATCGGTTAGCATCCAATGCACTACTGTAGAGATTTTCGTAATAATGTCCGAGCCTTTCACCCTTTTGTGAAATATTGTTAGGAAAATACCAGGTAAGAATAAAGCGAATGTTTTTCTTTTCACCCGGCTTAAGTGTCACCTCTGAGCAAAGGGCACAGGCACCAAAATCCTTACCCATTCTGTACATCTGCCTTATACAGCAGCCTAAAAAGGCTAGCTTTTCCTTTCTTGTAGAGGGAAAATTCGGCTCACAATGCTTAATACGGCTTAAAAGAGAGGCTCCGAAAGGATAAGAAGCATACTCCGCACATAAAGCATCAAGTCCTGCATTGCTCAACAGACCCGGCTTAAGAGGCAGGGCCTTCGGCCTTTTGCCTGCATCACTGTTAGGAAGACCTCCGCTTTCTCTGAAAGAGAAGAGAAAGGATTCCTGCGACACACCAAAACCCGAGCACGCGATATACTCTCTGATAAATCTGTAATGCTCAGCTGTAATGTATGATTTCTCGCCGTCACCGTTGATCGAAAAGCAAAGGTTACCGCAGGACGGTGAATCAGTAGCTTTATCAGGCTCAATATAAACTCCTACACCCTCAGCTATCATCTGCAGAGAGTTTATGTTACCCTCCTTTTGATTAGCAAAATCAGGCACAAGAGAGCCTGTAAGACTTATATCAAGCTCACTGTCTGTCGGGTTTTCTACAGTGAAATCCATATAGAACCCCGGTGTTGAAGAAGTATCACTGTTATGCGGTACAAAGGGTGAAACAGCCTTGAGGCTAAGCTTACAGGATAAGGCACTGTCAATATAATTAAGCTCACATACAGGAAAGCGTCCGTCAAATTCAATTTTTTCAACAGGCTTATTCCAGGCAAACATGCGATATGTGAAATCCTCAGCTTCGGTTTTCATACCAAGCTTACGAACAACTGGCTTGCTGCCACGCTTGCTTTCACGCACCCAAAATGAGAGTGCACCTGCACTACCCTCACCGTCATCTACCTTTTTTTCGCAGCAGCTCTCTGTTATTCTGGGCTGATTAGCTATAAGCCAATAATGAAATTCACCGTCAGGCATAAGCTCAACACTTCCGCTGCCTATACCACCGAGAGCTATGCCGCTCGTATGCATTTTAGTGGTTATAATTTTTGCCATAACACACCTCGGATTATTATTAATAATACAAGTTTCTACAGATTATATTTGCTCTGTTATTTCTGTTCTATTTGCACTGCGACGTTCACTGAGCTCTGACTGCATTTGCGTGAGAGTTTTCTTATCGATGTTGTAAACAAGTGCAATTGAAATCCATTTAAGAACCGCACTGATAAGATGCATCGCTATATAAAGTATAAGCATATTCTTTGCAACTTCAGCTGTCTGGTCTGCCTTGTTTTCAGCAACATATCCCATCCAGGTTGCAAGCACGAGACCGACTGACGGACCTATACCCTGAGCGAGCTTACGGCAGAATGAATGAAGCGCGTAAATGGTACCCTCATCACGTGTACCGAATTTCCACTCGTTATAGTCAATAGCATCAGCCATCATTGAGTAGCT
>JBGVGP010000244.1:0-1588 GCA_045121735.1 Acutalibacteraceae bacterium | reverse complement strand
CCAGGTAAGATAGGGGTACTTTTCGTCATATTCGTTAGCGAAATATGTATCTCTTTCAACCTCGCTTCTGTCCGTCCAGAACATACGCGCATAAGAGTCAAATCTATTGGGAATCTTAATAAAGCTTGTGTCAGCTCCCAGCTTGGAAAGGCCGAATTTCAGCCACAGGGTAGAGTAAACCGAGTGGTCATTGCCGTCGGTAATGCCTGTAAGACAGCCGTCAACGGATATTCTTTTTGCCTCTTCAATTATCTTATCAACCAAGGGATAATTCTTATCTGCAAAGAAGGAAAGAATATATGCAAGCTGACCGAGATTGTCAGGCTCACTCATACCCCAGTTGTTTTTGTCGTAAAGCTCGGTTACGGACATTGCCCAGGGGCGAAGAAGCTCCACATTGCTTGTTTTATCAAGAACAAGCGCCATCAAAGCCCCATCTCTGTACCAGGGCTTATGGTATACATAAATGTTGGGCACGGGCAAAATTCCGTAGAAGCTGATAAGAATCTCGTGGTGAAGTATTCTTAACTGCTTTGCATACTTGTATTCCTCAAAGGTAGGTAAATTAAGCTTTGAATGTGCAATACATTTGTCATTTACGTACACTCCCTCGGAGTTTTCGTATATTTCAACTACGCTTCCGTCCTTGAGAGTAAGCACAACTCTGTACTCATCAAAATAGAACTCTTCCTTTGATACATCCCAGCTATAAAGTACGGAATTTCCCATAACGGTAGTGAGTTTTCCGTCCATATACACTGTTTTTTCTCTATGGCCCATGCCAAAAAGGTAAAATTGCTTTTCAGACTTTATCATAGCTTGCTCCTTATTTGTCGAAGATTCTGAGTCCCGCCGTGTCGGAAACGGGAAGGGAGAATACTACTGTGTGAGCCGATGTGTGAGGACCTGCCCCGTCAACAATGGCTGTCATAATGTTTTTCTTGTTTTCGGTTGAGGAAACGATATATATCATTTCCTTTTCGTCAGCCAAGGTAAGACCGAAGAATTTTGCATACTTAGCGCCTGTACCCTTAGCGTGTACAACAGTACCGCCGGCAGCGCCTGCCCCTCTTGCCGCTTCCATTACCTTTTCTGCATATCCACTTTCGCAAATGGCGATTATAAGCTCGGTTTCATACTGTGTCATATCCTTAACCTCGTTTTCCGGTTCATCATTCTGGTGTTTATCTGCAAATGCCTCAAGAGTACGCCTGCTAGCTATACTTGTAAGAGGAACGCACACTGCAATTCCTCTGTTGGGAAGGTCAATTGCCATTTCCTTTGTGAGCCCCTTAAGAAGCTCAGCCTTTTTGTTTTCTGTAACAACTGTGAAAAGAGCAGTCTTTAAGCTTTCCTCAACCCCAAAGAGATTGAGTATATGCTTTTTTGCTGTACCGTGACAGGTGGTGCTATATACAACGGGCACCTCCTTTGATGTGAGGAACTGTGTAAATTCCTTTTCATCCTCACGGTTTGTAATTACTAATAATAGATACATTTTTTGCATATTCTCACCTCCTTAGAAGTCAATGATTTCGTTGTCAATATAAGTTGCGGACATAGTAGTGAATTCCATACTATCCTCCAT
>JBGVGP010000243.1:0-16448 GCA_045121735.1 Acutalibacteraceae bacterium | reverse complement strand
ATAAGGTCAAGGAACATCATGCCTCTGCCGACATATCTTTTTGCAATTGAAACAACAAGACGAAGGTTTGCCTTTGTAAGCTTTTCCTTTGCCTGAACGTCACCGTTTGAAATACGGATAGCAAGCTCGATTTCCTCTTCTGATGAAAGAAGCTCTACTCTACCGATGTCCTTAAGGTAAACCTTAACGGGGTCATCGATAACGCTTTTGGGATCGCCGAGCATATTGTCGTAATCCTTGGGTACATCAATATCAACAGAAATAGCATCAAGGCTTTCCTCACTTAAGTCGTCGATGATTTCAACACCGAGAGCGTCAAGCTTGGTATAGATTTTTTCCATTTCCTCCATATCAATGTCAGCTTCAATAACAACGGTATCAATTTCTGTTGTTGTGAGCTTACCGGTTGCGCTGCCCTTATCAATAAGAGCTTTGAGCATAAGGTTTTTATCAGATCTTTCCATGATATTACTTCCTTGCCTTTCTTATATTAAATAAAAAATTTACTTTTTAAAAAGCCTGAGGAATTCCTCATCGCTTATTTCACCAACTGATACCTTTTCCTTTTTCTTTTCGAGGCCCAGGCGCATGGCTGCAAGACAGTCGGCACAGGCCTTGATAGAAACAGTAAGGTTTTCGTGCTTTTTTACAATTCCCACAAGCTCACTCATTTCATCGGGTGAAAGCTCCTGGGAGAAGCAGGAAAGCTCAAGGCTTCTGCTGTCATTTATTTTATCCCGTATTATTGAAAAAATGCTTGCATAAAGCGGTACGGAGAAGTCCTCTGCCTTAAGGTCATTTTCCATTTTACGGTAAAGCTCGGGGCTTTTCATAAGCGCCGCAATAAGCATCTGCTCGGCCTTTATACTTCGTATATCAGTATTGTTTGCCGTGGCGGCCTTTGTGTTTTCAGTCATTGTTTTCTGCTGAATTTCACTGAACTGCTTTTTTTCACTCTGCCTTGCATTACGCTTTGAAAGCTGGTCAATTCTTATAAGAATTGACTGCTTGTTTACTCCAAGCTCCTCACTGAGCCTTGAGGCGTAAATATCCTGAGCGATTTTGTTTCTTGTATTTGCAAGCACCTCGGCGGCCTTTTCAAGAAATTTCATTTTTCCGTCAGAGGTTGCAACATCAAAGTCATTACGAAGCCTTAAAAGTGCAAACTCTATATCGTTTGCTGCACCGTCTATAAGACTACGGAATCTTTCAGGGCCGTAGTTACGGAGAATTTCGTCGGGGTCCTTGCCGCCGCTAAGGCGTATTACCCGAAGCTTCATGCCGATTGAATTGAATATACCGATAGCCCTTGCCGTTGCCTTCTGTCCTGCCTCGTCGGCATCGTAGGAAAGAATTATCTCGTCACAGTAGCGTGAAAGCAGATGCGCCATTTCACTTGTCAGCGCTGTACCGAGACAGGCAATAACATTATCAAAGCCTGCCTGATGAAGAGAAATTGCATCCATATAGCCTTCAACAAGAATGAGGCTTTGCTCCTTTGAATTTTTCGCAAAATTCAGACCGAATACGCCAAGACTCTTTTTATAAACAAGGGTATCTGAGGAGTTGATGTACTTGGGCTTACTGTCGTCAAGAACACGTCCGCCGAAGGCAACCACATTGCCCCTTGCATCTATTATAGGCACCATTACACGGTTGCGGAAGGAATCGTAAAAGCGTACCTTGCCGTCCTTTTCGCTGCGGTTTGCAAGGTTGGCTTCATAAAGCTCCTCGTAGGAGTAGCCCTTCTGCCTCATATATCTGAGAAGTCCGTCCCACTTGTTGGGTGCATAGCCGAGACCGAACTTTGTTATTGTGCTTTTTTTGTAGCCGCGCATTTTGTAGTATTCAAGACCCTCCTTACCCTCATCGGTGTAAAGACAGGCGTTGAAGAAGCGTGCGGCCTCACGGTTGATTTCATAGGTTCTTTTACGCTTTTGCGCAATTGAATCGTCATAGCCGTCAGCAGGCATTGACATACCCGCCTTTTCACAAAGGAATCTTACTGCCTCGGTGAAATCAAGATTTTCTGCACGGCGTATGAAATTTATTGCCTCGCCCCCTGCTCCGCAGCCGAAGCAGTAATAGCTCTGACTTTCGGGATAAACGGTAAAGGAGGGAGTTTTTTCGTTATGGAAGGGGCAAAGACCAACAAGATTTTTACCTCTTCGTTTAAGCTGAACATAGGAGGATATAACCTGCTCAATGTCACAGCGCATACGAAGCTCATTCAAAAAATCATCTGTAAATTTTGCCATTATTATCCTCCTTTCAGTTATGTATTTTAAAATTAAAAATTACTTTTCACTCCAGCCTGTAGGAATGAAATAGTGAGAGAATACCTTCAGTGCGTAGCTGTCCGTCATACCTGCAATATAGTCACAAGCGGCTCTTTCAGCACCGTCACGCCAGGCAATTTCAATATATTCGTTGGGAAGCTCGTCAGGATTCTCGCTGAAAAAGCGGTACATCTGCTGAATCATTGCAATAGCCTTGCCCTCCTCACTTTTGCACACGGGATTTGTATATACCCTGTCAAACATAAACTCGTGAAGAATATCAAAGGCGCTTTGCACCTGACTGTCAAGCACAACGGTTTCCTTTGTGTTATTGATAGCCGACATTACAAGAGTGTTTATACGCTCACTTTTGCTTTCGCCGAGAATTTTTCTCGCTTCTACGGGAATGTTACTCTCACTTATAACGCCGCCTCTTACGGCATCGTCAATATCGTGGTTTATATAGGCAATTCTGTCGGCAAGCTTAACAATTCTGCCCTCAAGGGTGCATGCCTCCTCACCTCTTGTGTGACAGAGGATGCCGTTTCTCACCTCATAGGTAAGGTTAAGTCCCTCACCCTTTTTTTCTATTTTATTAACTACTCTGCGGCTTTGCTCATAATGTCTGAAGCCCTCGGGAAAAACCTCATTGAGTGCTCTTTCGCCTGCGTGGCCGAAGGGTGTATGGCCAAGGTCGTGACCCAGAGCAATAGCCTCTGTAAGGGTTTCGTTCAAGGAAAGCGCCATTGCTATGGTTCTTGCTATCTGCGAAACCTCGAGAGTATGGGTAAGCCTCGTTCTGTAATGGTCAGAATCGGGAGAAAGGAAAACCTGTGTTTTATGCTTGAGTCTTCTGAAAGCGGCGCAGTGTATGATTCTGTCTCTGTCGCGCTGATAGGCTGTTCTGACGGGACATTCATCCTCCTGATTTTCTCTGCCCTTGGTATTCTCACAGAGCATACCGTAGGGTGAGATAAATTTTCTTTCATTTTCGAGAGTTCTTTCTCTTATCGACTGCATAAAAACACCGCCTTTCAAAATGACAGTTTTATAAAACCTTATATACTTTTATACGCTGTTTTTCTCCTTTTCCCCTTAAAAATTTTAAATTTCCGAATATTTTTCGTCGATTACCTCACTAGAGAATTTTCCGCAGGAAACATCTACAAGCTTCGCGTCGAAAAAGGGCAGCTTTTCTTCGGGAATACGGAAGGTCACCTCAACAAGGTCGGTAAATTCCGTATCCTCTATTATGCCCCCCTCTTCACAGATAAGGGGTACAAGTCTGCCGTAAAAATTGTAATCGGCTTTTACCTTTACAATTTTGCAAAGGGACATTGTGATTATACTGCCGCTGTCAAGGGCAATTTTTGCTCCGTGAGAATAGGCTCTTACAAGGCCACCCGCACCGAGCATAATTCCGCCGAAGTATCTTGTTACAACAACACACACATCGGTTACGTCCTCTTTTAAAAGCACGTCCAGACAGGGTATACCTGCAGTGCCCTGAGGCTCACCGTCATCACTGAAGCGTCTTGTCATACCGTCACGAAGGACATAGGCATAGACATTATGGGTTGCATCCCAGTGCTTAGTCTTTATTTCGGCAATGAAATCCATAGCCTCCTGCTGTGTTTTAACAGGCTTTACATAGCCTATAAAGCGTGATTTTTTTACAATGAATTCATCCTGATTTGCATTTTTTACGGTTTTATACGAAGCCACAGTGTCACCCCCTTAAAATGAAAGAAAGACGGAACAAATAATTTGTACCGTCTGTTTCTTTTAGAAATTTGATTATTTGTTCTTTGCGAGGTTGAAACGCTTATTGAATCTGTCAACACGTCCGCCTGTATCAACAAGCTTCTGCTTACCTGTGAAGTAGGGATGGCAGTTTGAGCAGATATCAACGTGAAGATCCTTCTTTGTTGAACCTGTTGTGATTACAGCACCGCAAGCGCACTTTACATTAGTTTCCTCGTAGTTGGGATGGATACCGTTTTTCATTATTTGTCACCTCTTTCGGGCATAATTATTACATTAACGGGTGATAGTATAGCATAGATAAATAGAAAAATCAACTGATTTTCAAAAAAATATCGTTTTTTTTGATAAATATTTTCATCACCGGTCTACGGCTGATGTATGAATTGTTTTTGCGGCACAGCCGTACCCTGATTTAATTAATTCAGTCTGAAAGAAGTCCTTCTTTTTCAAGCTTATACTGCATGAGACTGCGGAGATATTCAGCGCACTCTCTGTTGCCTGCCTCCCATTGCTCAATTGCTCTTTTGGATATTCCGAAGTATTCTGAAAATGCCTTCTGTGTCATACCTGCTTTTGTTCTCATTTCCTTTATTGTCATTTTATAAATGCCCCTTTTTAAAATTTGTTTTTTATCAAAGCACCTCTATTTCCTTACCTAAATGGAAGGAATAGAGCACTGCGCTTTTTACGTTGTAGCCCGTGCATTCGCTCAAGGCCTTTTTATATAAAAGCACCTGTGAGGCGTATTTTACAACAAAATCCGTTTCGTTTTCAAGGCGGTCTGTTTTGTAGTCCACAACAACAAGCTCGCCGTCTTCAAGGAAGGCGCAGTCGGCAATACCCTGAACCATCATCTTTTCCGAGGAAAAGTCAGAAAGCTCGGGATAAACAGCCCCTATCGGAAGCTCAATTGTAAATTTCTTTTCACGCATAACAAGAGGGCTTTCAAGTATACGTTCAAAAAGCTTGCTTTCAAAAAAGCCCGTTACTGCACGTCGGTTGATGCCCTTTGCCTGAGCTTCGGTAAGAAGCCCCTTTTCTGTAAGTCGGTTTATCTCTGACTCAAGGTCATCCCTTGCTCTTTCGTAATCGGCAAACTGAATGAAGGTATGAGTTGCAATACCTCTTTGTGCGCCGTTGAGTCCCCCGTCGGTAAGAAATGAGGGAACAGCCGAAGCAAAATAATCACGGTCAATATAGTTGCGGTCAACCTCCGAAGCGGCTCTTTTTGTTATAACGCCCGATAAAGCCTCGTAGGGATAACGGTAAGAAAGCTTCTTTTCAATTTCACTGATAACCGCACTGTCTGCCGCGGCTGCTTTCTTTTCCGAAGACTCCTTTATTTCAGCAGGTGCAACCGTTTCAACCACAACCTTAAGCGGTGAGGGACAACCGACAACAACGCTTTCGGGCACATCTGCCATATTACGAAGCAGTGCGCTGTCGGGGTGCCTTAAAAGGCAGGTAATAAGCCAGTTGCCGTAGCTTCCTGCCTTGGTAACGGCATAAGGTGTAATTCTGTGACTGTTTGCGTTTATGTCAATACTGCATTTGCGTATCATATCCCAGGGCTTGCTTTTTGCCATAACCATAATAAGCTTTTCCTTTGCTCTGGTCATTGCAACGTAGAGAACACGAAGCTCTTCACTTACGCTGTCGTTATGCATAGAAAGCTTGACGGCACTGTGGCAGACTGTTCTGTACTGCTCAAAGGTTTCAAGGTCACGCCTTACAATACCGAGACCGTGCCTTAAGTTTACAATAAGGTTCTTCGTCTCGTCCATACGGTTGAACTTTTTCATACAGTCGGCAAGTATGCACACAGGGAATTCAAGACCCTTTGACTTGTGTATTGTCATTATCTTGACAACGTCGGCACTCTGAACCTCACCGAGAGCACCCGTAAGGTCCTGCTTCTGACCGGAAAGACGGTCAATAAAGCGTATAAATGAGGAAAGACCGCTGTAGCCCGACTTCTCATAAACGCATGCATAATCATAAAGCAGCATAAGGTTTGCCCTTTTAAGGCCCGACTTGTCGCAGGCATCAAAAACTGACACTATTCCTGTTTCGTTATATATTTCGGTAATAAGCTCACCTGCAGGAAGGCAGACGGAAAGATTTCTCCAACGGGTAACGGTGTCAAGAAAATCAGCGGCCTTTTTGTCACCGTCCTTTGCCGAAGCAAGAAGGCAGGAATAAAAATCGCCCTTACCCTTCATTCGTATACAGCTAACATCATCAAGAGAAAAGCCGAACACGGGAGACATCAGCATACTTATAAGAGGAACATCCTGCTTAGGATTATCGATAACACGAAGGAAGTTAAGAACAAGGCTTATCTCCTTCGCATTAAGGAAGGTGCCGCCTGTTTCAAGGAAGCAGGGAATTCCCTTGCTGCGGAAAACATCGGCATAAACAGGTGCCTTTGTGCTGACAGAACGAAGAAGCACTGCAAAATCGCCGTAGGTTACCGTTCTTTCACCGTCACCGTTTTTTACGGTATAGCCGTTTTCTATCATTTCCTTTATTCTGTCGGCGATATACGACGCCTGCAGAATATCGTTATCTGAGTCCTCATCAGCATCGGTGGTATCAAGAATATGAAGCTCGGTATCAGCCTCCTGCTTTTCACTGTAGGCGGCAAGGGGCACAAGCTCCTCCTCGCTGTTATATTCTATTTCGCCACTTTCACTTGACATAAGCTGTGAAAACACAAAATTGATAATATCCGTTACACCCTTACGGCTACGGAAGTTGTTACCGAGAAGTATTTTTGCGGGAAATTCTTCCCTTTCTCTGTTGTAGAGATTATAGGCATTTTTAAGCTCAATAAAAATTCTCGGCATAGCCTGACGGAAGGAATAAATGCTCTGCTTTACATCACCTACACGGAAAAGGTTATCCCTTGAAATAGCCGTAAAGAGCATATCCTGCGCCTTATTGGTATCCTGATATTCGTCAATAAGAATTTCTTCGTAATAGCTTGAAAGGCTTTCTGCCTGCTTTGTTCTTTCCCAGCCGTCGGCAGTTTCTTTAACAAGAAGCCTGATTGCCGCGTGGGTTATATCGTCAAAATCGGCAATCTTCTTTTCTTTTTTGATAAGGTCAAGATTTTTGCCGTAAAGCTTTGCCGCCTCAACAAGGCTTCTTACAAGAGGTGCAAAGAATTCACAGTCACTGAGAAAATCCTCCTCACGGCAGCAGAACACCTTTGCAAGGTCCTCTATGTTTTTGGTTGCGACCTTTCTTTTTTCAACAAGAGAAAGGGTAAGGGGGTCATCCTTGAGATGCTTCGGTGTATTGCCGCGTCTTACGGCGCTGAAGCTCTCTGCTCCCCTTTTTGCGTCGTCCCACCTTTTGTCGTCTATAAAGGAAAGAATGTATTCATACTGTGCCGCATCACTTGAAAGAGCATCGTAGAGCATTTTTTCAAGGTCAGGGTCACCTGCTATCTCCTTAAGGGCGCTACGGGTTATTGAAAGACTGTATTCACATAAGGTACGCGCATAGGAAAACAGAATTTCACCGTGACGGCTTTGCCGAAGCTCCTTACAGCTTTCAAAATCCTCCGCAAGTCCGTCAAGCCACCTTTCGGGGAAAGGAAATGAGCGTGAGCTTTTATAAAGGGCTACTATGCTTTCGGAAAGCTTGCTGTCGTCTCTGCCTGCAAAAAGCAGCTCAACAAGATCTCGGAAGCTTTTATCCTTACTGTTATAAAGCTCCTCCATAGTCATATCACAGGCCTCGGCCGAAATAACGGAAAGCTCACCCTCGTCAGCGGTTTTGAAATCCGGCGCAAGATCAAGCTCGTTGAAATTCTCCCTTACAAGAGAGGAGCAGAAGCTGTCAATAGTACAGATTTTAGCCGCTGAAAGAAGCATCTTCTGATTGACAAGCCAAGAGTCAGTGGGATTTTCGGCAATAAGGGCATTGATTGCGGCATCAATTCGTTCTCGCATTTCACCGGCTGCTGCCCTTGTGAAGGTTACTATAAGAAAGCGGTCTGCTCTTACGGGGTTTTGTCTGTCGATTATGCGTTTTGTAACACGCTCAACAAGAACGGCTGTTTTACCCGAGCCTGCCGCCGCTGAAACAAGCACATTACCGCCACGTGCATTTATGGCGTCCTTTTGTGCCTCAGTCCAATTCCTGCTCACCGTCTTCACCTCCCATAAGCTCTCTTATACAGTCATCGTGACTCTTCTTCTCTATATATCTGTAGCGCGGTTTTTCCTTCATACAAATGTCACCGTAATCACACCAGGAGCAGACATCGGTATATGCCGAGCCGCAGACAGGTGTTGCGGGAACAAGTCCGTTATGGATGCTGTTACCCATATCACGGATTATATCATCCATTTTTTCTGCAAGGCGTGACAGCTGCTTTACGGTAATGAAATCGCCCTTGAGCACCTGCTTCTTTTTATCAAGCTTTGCAGGAATGAACATACCCTGCAAATCCTTTTCCATATGTGAAATAACATCACCGTCATCTACAAGCATACCGCTCATAGGTGAATTTTTGATTCGGTTTGTAAGCCTTGTTTCACCGTCATCCTCACGCTCTGCGGCAAGGGGTGAAATTTTTGCAGGAAAATAAAGCACACCCGATGGGGTTATATTTTCATAATAGCCCTTACCGTTACGCCAGATGCTTATAAGGTATAAAAGCATCTGCATATTCATACCTGCAAGCACATCACCGAGCTTGAATTTCTTTTCACCCGACTTGTAGTCAACAATTCTTATATATCTTTTTCCGTCAAGGTCAAGGCTGTCTACACGGTCAATGAAACCGTAAAGTGATGCACTTCCCTTTTCGAGCTCATAAACCATAGGCTCAACATCCTCACCCTTACCTATACGAAGCTCGAAATCGCAGGGCTGAAAATCACTCTGTTCAAATTCTGCCTTAAGGCGAAGCATAATAAATTCAAGTATTTTACCCGTACGGTAGTAAAGATAATTGAAGCGTTCTGTTTTGCTTTCGTCAGTGCCCATACTTTCGTCCATATACTGACGCAGAATTATACCTATCTCCATACGAAGCTGCTCATCGGAAAGCTTAAGAAATTCCTTGCCCTTATATTTATCAAGCAGTACCTCAAGCACATGGTGAATTACCGTACCGCTTTGCGCCGCATCAAGCCTTGCCTTTACTCTCGGCTTTGCCTTAAGACCGTAACGGCAGAAGAAAAGGAAGGGGCACTTTCCGTAATCCTCAAGCTTTGAGGCTGAAAAGCTCATTCTTTCACCGAAAAGAGCAACGGCGTTTTCACTTTTCTTAAAGGCAAGGTCTTCACCGTCAACTGCTCTTGCAATTGCCGAAAGACGCTCCTCGTATCCGGGCTTATCGGCAAAGTATTTTTTAAGACTTGTTACAAAGGATGAGCCCTCCGACCAGCTTTTTGCCATAAGCTCAAAGGCTGACTGCTCACTTTCGATAAGCTCAAGCTCTCTGTCTTTTTTGTCGGTATAAATTTCAAGACAAGTGAAAATTCGCTTAAGCTCGTCAAGAGCCTCGGAAAAGCTTAATTTTTCACCGCCCGAGCCTGTGTTTGAGCAGCTTAAGTGAAGCTCCTTACACGATGAGGCAAGAGCATTATAAAGAAGAAAGCGTTCCTTCAAAACAAAGGCTGCTATATCCTCGCCCATTTCGATACCGAGGTCTCTGAATTTATCCTTTTCCTTTTGTGAGAAAACTCCCCTTTCACCTGAAGAAGCAGGAAATACGCCTGCATTAAGACCCATAACAAAAACAACGGGGAGGTTATTTGTCAGCATTCTTTCTGCAGGACAAAGCAGCACCTCATCAAAGCCGTCAGGCAGCTTGCCGAGGCTTTTAGAAGCTGCTACAAGGGTAAAAATTTCATAAAAGCGTTCGGCTGAAACCACATTATCCTCAAGGGTACAGGCAATTTCGTCAAAGCACTCCATAACAATATCCCACACCTGCTCCTGCTCAAGGGCAAGCTCAACAAGACCCGACTGCTCGAGCTCTATTGCATATTGCTTAAGGCGTTCATCGACTGTGTTTTCTCTTAAAAATTTGTATATAAGGGTAACTGCCGTTCTGCCGCCCTTTCCTGTAAAGCTCTCCTTGAGCGCAGTTATAGGTGTAATAATTCTTTCTCTTACCGAGTTTATGCGTTCAAGGGCCTCTTGTCTTTCGGGAGTCATTTTTTCACCGAGGCCGTCGGGATTTTCAGTAAAGGGAGAAAGCCATTTTTTTCCGCTTATATCCCACATAAAGCAGTAGTTTTCAATTTCGGATATTTCATCGACAGCAATACCCATAAGGCCTGTTTTGCAAAGGCGGAAAATACTGTCTGTTGAAAGAGAGCCTGCACAAAGCTGAATTAAAGCGGAAATAAAAGCAACCAGGGGCTGATTTGCTATATTCTGTCTTTTATCCTCAAAAAGAGGTACACCGTATTTTTTAAGAGCGTGACGAAGCTGATTTTCATATGCGTCACCGTTGCGGTAGCACACGGCAATATCACGGCAACGGTAATTTCCGCTTCTTATGAGCTTTTTGATTTTTCTTGCAACAAGGTCACATTCGGAAAGGAGGGTTGAAGCCGCAGTAAAGGTCAGTGAATCTGTGCTTTCTTCAAAAGCAAGGGGCACGGGCTTATAAAGCTCACTCTCGAGCCTTAAAAGAGCCTTATCAAATTCGGACTCATTTCTTTTACAGATAATTACCTCACCTGTTGCAATGCTGTTATTGCCTGCAAGCAGACGAAGTTTTCTTGCAGTTTCATTGCAGAAGGCAAAGGGTGAAAGCTCGTCTTTTTTATTTATACCGTCACTTGTAAGAGTTACATATACATCCTTTGCCGTAGAAAGTGCCGTAAGGATTATATCAAGCTCGGGCTTTGTGAAATATGAAAAGCCATCAAGCACAACGGTTTTTCCCTCAAAAAAGTCCTTACCCTTAAGGGTATCGGCAACAAAGGAAAGAAGGTCTGCATCGTCAAAATAATTCTGTGTAACCGTTGCCTCGTAAGAGCGAAGAATAAGGGCAGTTTCCTTTATCTTTGCTTTGAGAAGGTTATCGTCTACGGATGCGGCGCTTTTTTCAAGCTCATCAAGGCTTATCCCCTCTTTTTTCATTTCATCAAGGGTGTCAAGCATTTTTGTAACAAGAGCAATTTCATTTTTATGCTTTGCAAAAACAGCAAGCTTATCGGTAACACCTTCAATAGCAAGGGACATAAGAATATTCCTTGCGCCCTGCTTTGCAACGGGTCTGCTTATACCGCCGTAGGTCTGAAGCACCACCGTAGCAAGGCGTGAAAAAGAAAGCACCTCTACCTCGCAGGCAAGACGCGGACCTAAAAGCTCAAGTATTCTTTTGTCACTTTGAAAGGTAAACTGCTTGGGAATTATAAGCATTGCCTTTTCTCCGCGCTTTACGGCCTGACCGAGAATTTCGTGAGCCCTTGCAGTTTTACCGCTGCCCTTTACACCGATAATAAAATTAAGCATAGCCTTCTCCTTAAAATTTACTGCCTATATTATATAACAAAGCGACATTTTTTTCAACGATAAATATTTTTTCAAAGGGAGTTTTTTAGGACAGTAAAAATACGGAATGCCTTGCTTTTAAGCAATGACATTCCGTAAGCTTATTTATTATAATTATTCTTCGTCAAAATCCTTGGCTGTAGCCTTTTCAAAAATTGCAACTACCTCCTGTGAGGGAGCCTTGTCAATAAGGCTTACTGCAACACAAGCGATGAGGCCTGCAACGAAGCCGGGAAGAATTTCGTAAATACCTGTTGATGCTGTAAGGAAAACGAGCCAGAGCACGTCAACAACTGCACCGCATACAACACCTGCAATTGCGCCCTTGTAGGTTGTTCTCTTCCAGAAGAGTGAAAGGATGATAACGGGACCGAAGGCTGCACCGAAGCCGCCCCATGCGTTTTCAACCATGTTCATAATTGCCTGAGCGCCGCTGCCCTTACTGTTAGCAATAAAGTAAGCAATTACTGCAACAACAATAACAACAAGTCTGCCTACCCAGAGAGTTTCCTTATCGGAAGCCTTCTTTCTGAATACAGCCTTATAAATATCACTTGTAAAGGATGAAGAAGCAACGAGAAGCTGTGAGTCAGCAGTACTCATTGCTGCAGCAACAATTGCTGAAAGAAGAAGACCTGCAATAAAGCCGGGGAAGAGGTCTGTTACAAGCTCGATAAAGATGCTTGCCTGCTTACCTGCTGCTACAAGCTCTGCGCCCATAAGAGCTCTGCCGAGAATAGCGATAACAATTGCTGCACCGAGTGAAAGAATAACCCACACAATAGCAACTGTTGATGAGGTTTTAATCATTGATGCCTTTCTGATAGACATAAATCTTACAAGAATATGAGGCATACCGAAGTAGCCGAGACCCCAAGCAAGACCGGAAATGATATCCTGAGGAGCTGCTGCGAAGGGATTTGTGCCGAAGGTATTCATTACACCGTCTGCACCCATAAAGTTAAGGTTTGCAAAATCGATTTCCTTTGTTGCAAGTATAACGAAGGGAACTGCAAGAAGTGCAACGAGCATCATAAGACCCTGGAAGAAGTCTGTCCAGCAAACTGCCTTGAAGCCGCCTGAGAATGTGTAAGCAATAATAATTACTGCAAAGATAAGAAGTGCAATGCTTTCCTTACCCTGAAGCTGAGGAACAACAGATGTGAGAACTGTTGCACCTGCAACGAAGGATGAAGCAACATAAACTGTGAAGAACACAAGGAAAACCACGGCACAGATAATCTGAAGTGCGGGGCTTGTTGCAAGAAAACGGTTGGTCATATACTGAGGAAGTGTAATTGAGTCATTCGCAGCCTTTGAGAAGTTACGAAGTCTTTTTGCAATGAAAATCCAGTTGGCAATTGTACCGAGTGCAAGACCGATACCGATCCACACCTGTCCCATACCGAAGGCAAGGATACTGCCGGGGAAGCCCATAAGAAGCCAGCCGCTCATATCGGAGGCCTGTGCGCTCATTGCTGTAACCCAGGGACCCATTGAGCGTCCGCCGAGGAAATAATCCTTATCACCGCCGTCCTTTGTGCGGAACATAAAGAACACACCTATTCCGAGAACAAGTATGAAATAAAGAACGAAAGCTAAAAGTTGTGAGGTCATTGATAATTCTCCTTTAATATTTTTTCGCTTTACTACGATAAAGTTGTTTTTAATATTAACACATAAGAAATAATTTGTCAACCTTTCGGGAAATATTAGGAAATAAAAAAATTCAGCATCCGGAAACGGATGCTGAAAATTACAATATTAAATTTAGATTTCCTTAAGTCCTGCTTCACGAAGCATCTGGTTAACGGTACGCTGATCAACCCAGAATACAACCTCAAACATTGCAAGAGAAGTAAGGATGTGCCAAATTGAATGACCGTGAATGTTACCGAGAATGAAGGTGTTGATTTCGTTATCGCCCCAGAGTGAGGTGATGATGAATGCAACAAGGAATGTGAGAATAATGAGAACGAAAAGAATCTTTTCTGACTTGACCATTTTCTTGAAGTTTGCTCCAAGCAAATACAAAATGGGAAGAGCTGTAAGGAAGCAACCGAATTCAGCAAGTGAAAGGCCGCCTGTTTTACCGTCCATGGGAGCTCCGCCGCCACCGATGTAAAGCGGTCTGTCATGAAGCACGAATACCTCGTATGTAAGCACCGAAAGCACGATTGCCATAATTACGGTAACTGCTATAAGGAAAATGTTACGCTTTTTCCTTTCGCTTGCGCTCTGATAAAATTCAAAAGCAAAACAGCATACGCCCGACCAGGCAACAAGCTCTGTAAAGGACATATCGATGTAGCTTGCAAGAAGCTTTGTTGTAAGCACGCCCGGCTGGAATTCACCGTAGTTTGCAGTGTGCATACCTACTGAGGTAACGGACATGATCATATAAAGAAGAATGAACATGTACCAGTACCATTTCTTATTCTTTTTGATGAGCATAATTGCAATGCAGATAAATGCTGCAAGGGTATAAACCCAGTTTGTCTGAACTGCCGCATACTGAGCACAGTACTCGGCAAGAGTTGTGCCGCCTTCAAGAACTATGTCTTTAAAGGAAGGCCAGTCAATAAAGTTTAATTCCATTTTAATTCCTCCTTTATGCTAACATTTTAATTCCTTTTTCAATGTTTTTCAATATATTTTTCTGATTTTTTACAAATTATCATTATTTTTCAATTTATTTAAAAATCAAAAAGGCTCATCTGTCTTGTTTCGGGAAGGTCACCGAAGGCACCTACCTGACGAAGCACCTCAACCGTTGAGGAGGAAGCGCCTGCCTTCTGGGCAAAGTCGTCAATTGAAACAAATTCGTCGACACCCTCCCTCGCCTTTGCAAGAGCAATGGCAGCGTTATCACCGACACCGCTGAGCGCACCGAAGGGCATACGGATTTTTCCGTCTTCAATTTCATAGGAAAGGGCCGAGGATTTGTAAATATCAATGGGAAGGAACTCTACTCCTCGTGCCATCATTTCGTTAACAACCTGCAAAGTAGGATACATATTCTGCTCCTTGGGAAGTGCATCGTTACCCTTCGATTTGATTTCAGCCATTCTGCGCTTTACGGCATCTCTGCCCTTGAGCACGGTTACGGCTTCAAGGTCACCGCCTCGTACCGTCATAAATGCGGCATAATATTCAAGCGGATAATAAATCTTGTACCAGCCAAGACGAAGTGCAGCACTTACGTAAGCAGCAGCGTGAGCCTTGGGGAACATATACTTGATTTTCATACAGGAATCGATGTACCACTGCTCAACACCGTTATCCTTCATTGTCTGGATATGCTCCTGGGTAAGAAGCTTTGTAGCCTTACCCTTACGGACAATTTCCATAATTTTAAAGGCAACGCTCGGCTCAACACCCTTATGCATAAGGTAAACCATAATATTGTCTCGGGTACCGATAACCTCTGAAATTGTACAGGTGCCGTTTTTGATAAGCTCCTGTGCATTACCGAGCCAAACGTCGGTACCGTGAGAGAGACCCGAAACCTGCAGAAGGTCAGAGAAGTTCTTCGGCTGTGCATCAAGCAGCATCTGGATAACAAAGGGCGTACCCATTTCGGGAATTGAAAGTGTACCTGTGGGACAGTCGATATCCTCGGCTGTTACGCCCAGAGGCTCGGGACTTAAAATAAGCTCATAAATCTTCGGGTCACAGATGTCTGTTTCCATAACGGGGATACCTGTAAGGTCCTCGAGATATTTATAAAGTGTAGGAACATCATGACCCAGGTTATCAAGCTTAAGAATAGTATCGTGGAGAGCGTGGAAGTCGAAGTGAGTTGTACGGGTGTCACTCTTTGCATCATCGGCGGGATGCTGAATAGGAGTGAAATCGGAGAAGACAAACTCATTGGGAACAACAACCATGCCACCGGGATGCTGACCGGTTGTTCTTTTTACGCCTGTACAGCCTCTTGTAAGTCTGTCCTCCTCGGCACGGCTTACAACTATGTCTCTTTCCTGAAGGTACTTTTTAACGTATCCGTATGCAGTTTTATCAGCAACGGAGGCTATTGTACCTGCCTTGAACACGTGACCGTCACCGAAAAGGGTTTCGGTATAACGGTGGGCTCTTGACTGATATTCACCGGAGAAGTTAAGGTCGATATCAGGGCTCTTGTCACCCTTGAAGCCGAG
Source organism: Acutalibacteraceae bacterium (assembly GCA_045121735.1). Classification (GTDB taxonomy): domain Bacteria; phylum Bacillota; class Clostridia; order Oscillospirales; family Acutalibacteraceae; genus UBA6857. Next base: position 709 of record JBGVGP010000243.1, on the reverse strand, counting down.
GAAGGTTTCGAAGGGAATATCGTGACCGTCACGGATAAGAGCAGTACCGCAGTTGGGGCAGTCCTTTTTGGGAAGGTCATAGCCCGAGCCCACCTCACCGTTGAGGAAGAATTCACTGTAACGGCAGTTGGGACAGCGGTAATGGGGAGCAAGCGGATTAACCTCAGATATACCCGAAGCATTGGCAACGTATGATGAGCCGACAGAGCCTCGTGAGCCAACGTGATAGCCATGCTCATTTGAGTTTTTAACAAGCTTCTGCGCAATCATATAAAGAACACCGAAGCCGTGCTTTATGATAGAGGTAAGCTCTCTGTCAAGACGCTTTGCAACATATTCGGGAACGGGGTCGCCGTAATGGTCCTTTACCCTCTCCCAGCAAAGCCTTGTAAGCTCCTCGTCAGCACCCTCAAGCGAGGGTGGATAGTTGCCGCTCGGAATGGGTATGATTTTTTCTACCATATCGGCAATTTTATTTGTGTTTGTAATTACAATTTCTCTTGCTGTTTCTTCACCGAGGTAATCAAATTCACCAAGCATTTCTTCCGTTGTACGGAAGTAAAGGGGTGCCTGATTATCTGCGTCACTGAAGCCCTGTCCTGCCATAAGAATAGCACGGTACTTTGCATCACCGGGGTCAATGAAATGAACGTCACAGGTAGCAACAACCATTTTACCCAAAGCGTCAGCCACGTGGATAACCTTACGG
>JBGVGP010000242.1:0-2254 GCA_045121735.1 Acutalibacteraceae bacterium | reverse complement strand
ATATTTTAAATAATATTTCGGAGGAATTAACAATGAAAAAGTTTTTAGCAGTTCTTATGTCAATCGTTATGATGTTTACTCTTGTTGCAATTCCTGCTTCAGCAGCTGATGAGGCAACAGATGAAATTACCTTAGAAGAGTTTATTTCAACTGTTGAGCTTACAGTAGAGCTTATCAAGGATACTCTTATCAAGGTTCATTACATTGTAGGCACAATTCTCGGTATGCTTGAAAAGGAATGCCCCCTTTGCGGTGAAGCTCACGAAGTTGATTTTGTAATCGGTGATGCAGCTGAAGACGAGACCGTTGAGGATGAAATCATCGAAGACGAGGCTTCCGAAGCAGCTCCCGAGCTTGCAGCGTAAATAAGAAATGACCGTATCACAACGATACGGTCTCTTTTTTTAACTGAAATATTCTCTCAGGCTTATAGCTGCACCCTCCATTTCAAGCTTTTCTTCATAAAGTAAACGAAGAAGCTTGTTAAGGCGGGCAACCTCTCCGAGATTGTGCTTCAGGTGAGCTTCCTTTAATTTTCTGCGGTTTTCTTCAATGGTGCTTTTCTGCTTTGCTATTGAATGCTCATACTGTGTATAAAGCTCTTCAAGACTTGTCCTCATTGGCCCCTCCTTTCCATACCTTTACCGAAAATTATGTAATCACTTGTTGTGCCGTACAGCTTGCAGAGTTTTGTAAGCTCTTCGGCAGTTATCTGGCCGCCATGCTTTTCTATAAGTTCAATACGGCTTTGGCTTATACCGGATGCATTTGCTATATCTTTTGCATCAAGGCTTTGTCTGAGACGCAGATTTTTAAGCCTTTCGGCAATACTGTTTCCGTCAACGGGGCAGCAGACGGGATTGCGGCTTTTTATAACAAGCTGAGCTGTTTGATCAAAGCTCTTTCCGTAACGGTATTCCATAGCATATTTTAGTTTTTCGTATATGATGCTGTTGATTTTCTTTTCCTTACGGCATAGTGTGGATTTGTCGAGATTCATGATTTTTGAAATTTCAATAAGCGTTCTGCCTTCATACCAGTGAAGGCGTACAAGCTCCTGCTGACTTTCGTCAAGCTCGTTTTTAATAACTGTTCTTACAAGGGCGTAAAGCTCAGCCTTGCGCTTACGCAGGGTATATTCGTCAATCGTTTCGGCAGCCTTACTCTGCCAGGCTGAAAATGCCTGCTTCGCTTCCTCAATCTCACAGGCTGTAAAATTGGTTTCGTTAAATGACATTCATACCTCCTGATTTATTCTAGCGGGGCGAACATTTGTTCTATATATAATTTTAGAGATAAAAAATCCGATTGTCAATATAAATTAAAAAAATAAAAGCTTACTATCCTTTAATTTGGACAGTAAGCTTAAATATGTAAAAAGTTATCCTTTATCTGTAATTTAAGGTTAATTTAAAACTGATGTAATAGTTTTTTTATACAGAAATTTATATTCTTATTTGTAGGGTGTTACCCTTGCTTTTTTCTTCATTATAGTGTAGAATATTAAAATAATAAATTAGTAAAGGATGAATCCCAATGGCAAACCAGGAAAAAAGCGCTGCTGAGCTTTACCGTGAGGAAAGAAAACAGCGTATTGCTAAAGCAGCAAAAAGAAATTCTAAAAAACATATGTCTGACAACGCACAGAAAAAGATTGTTTCTGCAATTGCAATCATTCTTGTTATTGCAATCGTTGGCGCAATCACAGGCGGCATTGTAAAGAATAAGGGCGTTTTTGAAAGAAACAAGATTATTATGACTATCGGCGATGCTGAGGTTGATAAGTACGAGTACGCTTATTATTACAGCACCACACTCCAGAATATTGCATCTCAGGCTGCTCAGTTTGATATGTACTACGGCGCAGGTATGGGCGCAATGTATGTGGGCTATGACTATACAAAGATGCCCGATGAGCAGAAGTTCTCAGGAAAAATTGAAGGCATCGAAGAGCCTACCTATGCTGACTACTTCGGTCATCAGGCAATTGAATCAATCAAGTACGTAAAGGCATGTCTTGCTTTTGCTGCTGAAAACAATATCGTGCTTGACGAAGAAGACTATGCAACAATCGATGAAACCTACAAGCAGATTGAAGAAAACTGTGTAAACGCTGACGGCTCAAAGTATTCAGTAGGTGCATACCTTCGTCTTTCCTACGGTGACGGTATGACAGAAAAGCTTTTCCGCCGCATTATGGAAGAACAGACTCTTGCACAGAAGGTTATGGAAACAAAGCAGGAGGAATTTGCTG
>JBGVGP010000241.1:0-3661 GCA_045121735.1 Acutalibacteraceae bacterium | reverse complement strand
TGCTTATGCAAAGCCCGTTGACGAGGATATATACTCTTTTAATCTCAATAAGGCAGAAACTGCGAGCGTATTATTAAACCACGGCGAAACATATCAGGATGATAATGCCGTTTTCTATCAGCTGATGTCTATGCTTCACAGGGACGGTTATTCACCCAAAGAGGACGAACTGATAATTGATGATTTATACGATGCCATTATCTATCTTGATTTTGCTGGTATCTTTGACAGAAGTGCAGAGTACCCGAAAAATGCATTAAGACAGAAAAAGGCTGAATCTATGTTCCGCGATGAAGGTATTACTCTTGACCTTGGTGGCGGGCAGTGTAAATACCTTGCCTTTGAGCGTTCTGCATCTATGAGCAGAAACGCAAAGCTCTCCTTTGTCCGTGCTGACCTTTATGATGAAATCACTCGAAGAATAACTCTTAACTTAAAAATTGATGTCTGTGAGCTGTCAAAGCTCTATGCATATAACGGACTTCTGTTTTCGTCAGGTATCAGAGTAGAGCCTGATAATAAGTTCTTCCTTGAAAACGTTGCTATTGTACCTAACCCAAAATATATTACAAATGATGTTTCTTATGTAACTGTTACTGACGTTACGGGTGAAGGCAGTATAAGAAAATATAAAAGAACGGAATGTACAGGTGATATTGAAACCACACGCTTTGACGGCATGGGGCTGATTTCACCTGAATTTGCCCGTGAGCTTGACAGTAAAATAGGCAGTAAAAAAGAACATTCCTCTTTTCAGATTCGTATGCCATATATCAAAGGTATGGTGCATAAAACCGATTTCAAAGCCTTGTTTAATGAAGCAGGTGTTGAAGCAATAACCGATATATGGGGAAGAAAGCACCAAGTTGACACCCTTTGTATGATACTTACCGAAAGTCAGTTCAAGGGTTACAAGTGGCTGAAACAGTATAATATTTCCTGGAGTACTTATGTACAGCTCTGCCGTGCTTATGAACACACAATATACATCACAAATGTCAGCAAGACAGAAGCTGAAGATACAACAGAGCTTAACTATCAGTTTCTTAATACTGTCAAAATGCTTTCATCTGAATTCAGACCTGATGATTTACCTTTGGGTTGGGATCATTCTCCTGCAGAAGATGAAAGAATGTGGCTGACTAAGCCGACAGAGCAGAGATATTATGAGCTTCGCAGTGATGAAAATACCCGTATAAGGTACTTTACCGATAAGGCTGATGAATGGACCTTTGGCAGAAAAAGTCGTAGCTATCATCTTGCAGAGCTGCTACGGAAAAATCCAAAATTTATCAATGAGCCGTATTTTGTCCGTCAGCTTGACGATGCGGCAGAAAGCTTACTTAAAGATTACTCCATAGGTCGTTTACTTGTTGACGGTGATAACCGTTTCTTTGCGGCTGATATTATGGAGCTGTTCTATGAGCTTATCAGAGACAACGGTGGAAGTCCTGATATTTATTTCCGCATCAAAAATGAATTCCTTGATACAAATGAGTTTTATGCTCCCGGTGCTGTGTATTCTCAGCAGGATATCTATGCTCTTCTCCGCAATCCACATATTGCAAGAAATGAAGAAGCACTTGTTAAGCCCTTAAAGAATGTGGGCAGTTACAGAAAAAAGTACCTTTCAGGTCTTACAGATGTAATTATGGTAAACTCTGTTTCACTCCTTGCCGAAAGACTTGGCGGTGCAGACTTTGACGGTGATATGATTAAAACAGTAGCCGAGCCGAAGCTTACCTCTTGTATTGCAAACAACTACAACGATGGTGATTTAACACTCGGCGGTAATCTTCCTCTTTTAAGCATACCCTCCGCAGAGCCGATTATTGCCGATGCAAATGATTGGTACAAACGCTTTGAAACAATACGAAACACATTTTCATCCCGTGTCGGTCAGATTTCAAATGCGGCACTTGACCGTAGCATTATCGCTTACGACGAAAACACCGATGATGAAAAAAAGGAGCAGTACCGCAAGGAAACAGAGGTGCTTGAGATACTGACAGGCCTTGAGATAGACTCTGCCAAAAGCGGTATAAAGCCCGATTTGACAGAATATCTTGAAACCAACAAAGCGGAAAGAACATCCTTCCTTAAATACAAAGCTCTTATTGAAAAGGCAGAGGGAAAGCGCCGTTGGTACGAGCCTACCTTTGATGAACGCTTCAAAAAATTCTTTGACGGTCAGAACTGGGATGAGGTAAGCTCTAACCTTGAAAAGCTTCCGTATTTTGCAAGAGAGCTGGAAAAGCATACACCAAGGGCAGATTGTCATCAGGCTGATGCAAGTGAGCTTTTTACATTTGCAAAGCCCGGATGGGAGAAGAAGCTTGACCCTAAGATTCTTGACTATGTAGACAGAGTAATAGCAGATTATGAAGAATGCCTTAAAAGAATAAGGTCAAGGCGACACGCTGCAAGCAAGCTCAAAGCAAAGCACAATGATATTAACCGTATTCTGTATATGCAGAACAAGGAAAACGATTACGAAGCAGACGAGCTTGCCGCAGTATTCATTAACCTGGCCGAAGAAAGAGTAAATGAGATATATTCTGCAGTAAGAAACGAAAATTGGCACTTTATGAAAGAGGATGAAAGATACGCCTTTCTCATAAAGCATCTGCCCGAAACAGAGTACAGAGAGTATTATGACATTTTTGCTGATTTCCGTTTCGGCGGGTATAAATTACTGCCCGATATTATTACCGAAACCCGAAACTACAATATCTCTGCAAATGCTTCGGCTATGCAATATCCCAACGATTCCGAGGAGCTGACATTGATGGTAAAAGCCTATCTCAGAAATCCTGTAGGCAACTACCGCGAAACTGTTTCAAGGGAAGCAGCAAGGATAATAGAAACCCATGTTATCTCTTTTAATGCTTCGGTTAAGTACATTGTTGCTCTCGGTAAGCGTGATTTTCTTTATGATGCCTATTACAGGCACATTAACAGATTTGCAAGGAAGGGAGATAAGAGCTATGACTAACGAATGGCTTGAATTCAAGGCATATACAGACACTCCTGTTTTCCTTGCGGGCAGTAAGCAATCAACTGCTTTTATGGGTAGGTTTTCAACTACTATCATCAAAAAGAATAAGGGCTTCAACCGAATATTTACCGTTCTTGCAAGAGGTTATCTTTTCCATAATGCTGACGGTACACTTCGCACTGATGACCCTTATGAAAGAACAGAAGAAGCAAGGCGTTGCTTATGTGCTTGGTGCAGTCTGCCTTATGAAACAGTAACAAACAAGGCATTGAAGTTTCACACATCATTCCCTGAGCTTCACAGTGAGTTTCCCGATATTGTTGATGAGAACGGCGCAGGCTGGTATTACAGATACCTTCATTCTCTTTCAACCTACATCAAAAAGAACAAAGAGGATATTACAAAGAAGCTTCACTGCTTTGCCGAAAAGAAGACCTTAAAAGCCATTGAAGATAAATGGAGCAGAAAGCTGATACAATTTCAGTACTCCGTATACAATGACAAGTCTTATGCCGACTTCCCGTTGCTTTTTGATACAGCTATTGCGGATGCTCTTGTTCTCGGCCCGTTGCGTACCGAAGCGGTGGTTTTATCTGATGAAGCTCTTGATAAAATCAGAGCATATCAAGCAGATGCTAAAACCGAAAGGCTTATGATTGCTCT
>JBGVGP010000240.1:0-3588 GCA_045121735.1 Acutalibacteraceae bacterium | reverse complement strand
TTACTGCAATGCCGTCCATAGCGCTTGCATTATAGTGCGGTGAGCAGATTTTTGCATAAACTGCCTCGGCAAGCACTCTGCCGTAGGAGCTGAATGCAGGTGTGTTTTCTGTTTTATAGGCGAAGCCTCTTTTGTTAAGGTGTGCAAGATATTCTTCCCTTGCCTTGTCAAGAGGCGTATTGTTAAGGTAATTATGCTTCATATCAATCATTCCTGAAATAAATATATTTCTGTCTCATCGTTTGCCTTAAGACCCTCGCAGTTGCGGTCTATTATGATATAGCCGTCAGCTTCGGATAAAAGTGATATTACACCGCTTTTACCGTAAAGGGGAATAGCACCCTCTTTAGTAAGCCTTATGCAAAGTATTTCCTCTCTGCCGTGGTTTGAGGAGATATTGCAAAGCATTTTCGCTTTGATTTTCCGTGTGCCGTCCTTTTTGCAAAGCAGCATATCAATAAGAGGCTTCACTAGTCTTAAAGCAACAAAATATCCTGCTGCAGGGTGTCCCGGTAATCCGAAAACAGCCTTGCCGTCAATTTTGCCTACAATGGTGGGCTTGCCCGGCTTCATAGCAATGCCGTGAAGATAAACCTCACCGAGAGAGGAAATAATATCAACGGTCATATCTCTTGCGCCTGCTGATGAGCCGCCGGAAATAAGCACAATATCGTTTTCACTTACGGCCTTTTTCATCACCGAAAGAATCGCGTCGTATTCATCCCTGACTATTCCGTAAAGGACTACCTCACAGCCGTTTTCTTTCATAAGTGCAGAAAGAATATGACTGTTTATATCTCTTATCCTTCCGAAGGTGAGGGGAGCATCAACGGGCACAATCTCATCACCTGTGGAGATAATGCCGACCCTCGGTTTTCTGAATACGTTAACCTTACTTATGCCGAGTGCGGCAAGCACACCGGTTTCCTTTGAAGTGATTTTCCTGCCCTTAAGGAAAACAGGTGAATTCTCTTTTATATCGTCACCCATACGGTTTACATTTTCTAAGGGGCTTACCGATTTATAAACAAGGCATATATCACCGAAGCTGTTGTCAGTATTTTCAACCATAACAACGCTGTCAGCACCCTCGGGGAGCATGCCGCCCGTTGAGATTTTTATGCACTGACCGTCCTTTACTGCGGCTTCTGCCTTTTCACCCATAAGGATTTCACCGATAATATCAAGCTGTGCGGGAATGCTTTCACCGCTTCCGTAGGTGTCGGCTGCCCTTAGTGCATATCCGTCTACCGTTGAACGGTCAAAGGCGGGTATGCTTTCTTTAGCTGTAATATCCTCGGCAAGTGTTCTGCCGAGTGAAGCTTCAAGGCTTACCTCTTCAATGCCTGAAGCAATATCCGAAAATTTTTCTCTTATCTTTTCAAGTGCCGTTTCTACGGCTACAACCTTTAACATAACTTGTCACCTTACAGCTTCCACTGATTTATAAATTTCTTTCCCCATTCGGTCTTGGGGCTGTTTATCAGCTCTTCGGGCTTGCCGTCCTCTATTATTTTTCCGTCACAAAGCATTATAATTCTGTCGGCAAGCTTAAGTGCCTGGGCAGGGGAGTGGGTGGTCATAATAATACCGCAGCCCGTTTTATCCCTGTAGTCGGCTATAGCTTTTTCTATCAACTCTGTGCCCTCAATATCGGCTGCGCTTGAAGGCTCGTCAAGAAGAAGAAAATCGCCCTCATTTACAAGCACCCTTGCAAGTGCAAGACGCTGACGTTCACCGCCTGAAAGTCCCTTTGCATTTTTATCGGCAAGTGCTGTAAGTCCGAGTGCAGCGAGCATTTCATCACAGACGGCTTCTTTGCCTTCGCCTTTTTTTACGCAATACAGAATATTTCTTCTCACGCTTTTTCCGAAGGGTGTATTCTGCTGCGGAAGGTAATAAATTTCACCGCTTCTTTCTGTCTGTCCGCCGTCACTCTTTATAACGTCTGCAAGTATTTTTAAAAGTGTGCTTTTACCGCTTCCGTTAGGACCGATAACAGCCACGGTTTCACCCTTGTTGAGCCTTAACTTATCAATATCAAGCACGGTGCGTTCACCGTAGCATTTTTTAACATCTTTAAGCTTAAGCATTATTTATCCTCCTTTATTGCGAAGGATGCAATTACGTTTACCGCAAATGAAATCAGCAGAAGTATAATTCCGAGTGCAAGCGCAAAGGAAAAATTACCCTTGTTGGTTTCAAGCATAATTGCTGTTGTCATAACTCTTGTTTTCCATTGAATGTTACCGCCGACTAAGCTTACTGCACCTACCTCGGCAATTGACCTGCCAAAGGCAGTAAGAAGAACGCTGAAAAGAGCAGTCTTGTTTTCCGTCAGCAGCAGGAGGGCAGTTTTTCCTTTTGAAAAATTGAGCCCCTTTGCCGTTTCTGAAAGGGCGGCGGCATTGATACAGATAATGGAATTTGTAAGATTTATCACAACGGGAATTATTAATAAGCACTGCGCTATTACCATAATTTCTACAGTGAAAAGCAGTCCTAAAGAGCCGAAAATGCCGTTTTTGGAGAACAGCATATAGACAATCAGGCCTGCCACCACCGGTGGCAAGCCCATAAAGGTTCCTGTTAACTTTATTATTGTCCCTTTGCCCTTGAAATTACCCTTGCCTATAAGCACGCCTAAGGGCATACCGATAAGGCAGGAAATAAGTGTGCTGAAAAAGGACATACGGAGCGTTACACCGATAATCTGTAACAGCTCCTTGTCCATGCTCATAAGCATTTCAAGGGCCTCAGCTAATTTCTCCATTGCTTATTCTTCAATAAGGTAGAAAAGAGGTGCACCGTACTGCTCTTCGCCGTACTTTGCAATAAGTGCGGAAGCCTCGTCGCCTGTAAGCCATTCAATAAGAGCCTTTGCACCTTCTGTATTGATGCCCTCAAGCTTTTCGGGGTTACATTCAATAACAGAATATGTATTCTTCATATCTTCACCCTCGGCAAGAACAATTTCAAGTCCGAGGTCAGCCTTATTTGAAAGGAAGGTAGCCTTGTCTGTAAGACAGTAAGCACCCTTTTCGCTTGCCATTGTAAGGCATGCGCCCATTCCCTGACCGGCACTGATGTACCACTTGTCCTTTGCTGCATCGGGAGTAGCCTCGCCCCAGATTTTAAGCTCTGCCTTGTGTGTACCGCTGTCATCGCCGCGTGAAATGAAGCTTGACTTTGTTTTCTTGATTTTTGCGAAGGCTTCAGCTGCGTTTTCACTGCCCTTTACCTTTGCAGGATCTTTTTCGGGGCCTGCGATTACAAAGTAGTTATACATAAAGGGAATTCTTTCAACGCCGTAGCCGTCAGCAACAAAGGTTTCTTCACTTGCCTTTGAGTGAACGAGGATAAGGTCTGCGTTGCCGTCAACAGCCTTCTGAATAGCTGCGCCTGTACCTGCTGACTGAACCTCAACGGTATAGCCTGTTGCTTCTTCGAAAACGGGAAGAAGATAGGGGAGAAGACCGGAGTCATTTACAGATGTGGTTGTTGACATACGGATTACGGGGTTTTCGGGAGCCTTGTCCTCTGAGCCGCCACAGGCTGCGAGCGCAAAGAGCATAAGAGCTGCCATGA